>JBOGXL010000056.1:0-14690 GCA_050694575.1 Actinomycetota bacterium
CGGGCCGGTCTGGATCGCCGACGGCCCACGCGAAGGTGCGCTCGGGCTCGTACGCTACGACGTAGCTGGTCGTCTCCCACTCGCCCACCGCGGGATGGCGGTTGCGGCCTTGGAACCGGGCGCCGACGGCCGGGGTTTCGTCGAGCCACTGCGCACCTTGGAGCTCCTCTGAGAACCGGGCCGGGAGCTCGATATCGCTCACGAGATCCCACACACGCGCCGGCGGCGCGTCGATGTAGATCTCCACCTCGGCGCTCGGCCCGTCCGCGTAACGCACCGCTACCCGCTCGCCCGTCGAGGGCGCGCGACGAGCTCACCGCCACAGTGCGGAAGTGCCGCTTCGCACTTCTCGCACGCCGGTCTCATCTCGAGCATGTGCGCACAATACTGACGTATGGCCGTCCCACTCATCCTCGACACCGACATCGGGACCGACGTCGACGACGCGTTGGCGCTCGCCTTTGCCCTGCGGCACTCCGGGATCGAGCTCCGGGCCGTGACGACGGTGGCCGACGACGTGGTGAAGCGCGCGCACATCGCGACCAAGCTGCTCCGCATCGCCGGGCGCGAGGACGTTCCCGTGGCGCCCGGCGTGGGCTGGACGGAGCCGCCGGCGGGCCGGCGGTCGTGGTTCGGCCACGAGGGCAAGGACCTGCTCGACGAGTCCGACCGCTTCCCCGAATTCGAGCGAGACGCGGTGTCACTGCTGCTCGAGACCGGCGACACCGAGTTAGCCACGGTCGGCGTGCAGTCGAACATCGCCGCGGCGCTGGATCGAGATCCGGGGTTCGCGAGCCGGATCCCGCGTCTCCACGTGATGGGCGGCGTGTTCGAGGCGATCGCCGACCGGCACTGGGGCGAACACAATCTGTCCGTCGACCCCGACGCGTCGCTCCGAGCTCTCAACGCAGGCATCCCCACGCGCTACACGCCCTTGAACGTGACGCTGGGAGCCCCGCTCCTGCGCTCACATCTGGAAGCGCTGCGCGGCGGTGATGAGCTCTGTCGCGCCCTCGCGCGGCTCGTCGACATCTGGGCCGCCTTCGTCGGCTACAAGGACGACACCGTCGCGCTGCTGCACGACCCGCTGGCCGTCGCTGCCGCCGTAGATGAACGGTTCGTGACGATCGAGCAACGCTCGGTGCGGATCGCGCTGGTGGACGGCGTCGTCCGGCCGGTCTTCGACGACGACGGGCGACCGTGCGAAGTCGTCACCTCAGCGGACGCCGCCGCCTTCGCCGACTTCTGGCTGGAGACGGTGACGGGCTAGTCGTGCGACGGTGCGGGCGGAACGCCGCCGATCTCCCAGTCGCCCCCGTCGCGGAGGCACTCCTCGCATCCGTCCGTGTTCGGCTCAACGAGCGTCGCCTCGGCGTGCGTACAGACGTCAGCCATCTTCGGGATCCGCGACGGTGATGCCCGCCGCGGCCTCGGGCTTGCGCTCGAGATAGCTGCGGACGTACGAGCACTGCGGCACGACCGTGAGCCCGTTCTCCTTGGCATACGCGAGCGCGGCGCTGACGAGCTTCGCGCCCAGACCTCGGCCCCCGAGCGCCTCGGGCACCTCGGTGTGGACCAGCGTCAACCGATCTTCCTCGAGCCGGTAGTCGAGGAAGGCGACGTGTCCGTCCACGTCGTGCTCGAAGCGGTGGCGTGCGTCATTGACGGCTACGCCGGCGTCCACGGCTCTCCGTTCACGTAGAGGTCGGCCTTGTCGTTGTAGAAGGACACGAGCCCGGCGATCTTCTCGCTCTCGGGGATCGGCGTCGGGTACGTCCAGAAGAAGTCTTCGTAGCTGCGGCCGTCGACCTTCAGTGTCCAGTAGCTCGCCTCGCCCTTGAACGGGCAGTGGGTGTGCTTCTCGGAGGGCTCCAACAGCTCGGACCGTACGCCGGATAGCGGCAGGTAGTACCTCGGCGGCAGTCCGGTCTCGTAGAGGATCGTCGGTTCGTGCGATTCCGCCACCTTCACGCCGTCCACGACCACCTCGACGTGCTGGGAGCTCGGAACGATCTCGATGCGATGTCCCTCGGCCAAGGTCGCTCGCTCCTTTCCACTCAGCCTACGAGCTTCACGTCGGGGCCTTGCGCATCCCAGGCGATGAACGCCAGGAACCGCTCGGCCTCCGCGAGCAGCCCGGCTCGCACCTTCTTGTTCAGCGGCACGAACGGAGCGATAACCAGCGTCGCCGTCCGCTTATTCCGTTCGAGCTTCCACGTCCCGGCGACGAACCCGTCGATGAGGAGCGCCGCCGACCAGGCCACGTCCGGCGGCGGGTAGGTACGCGGGGTGATGCGCCGCCGGTCGGCGTGCCCGAGGAAGACGTTGTCGTAGACGGGCAGGAACCTCGACGGGGCCGGCGCGTCGGGATCGACGATCGGCGCGTCGGGCACGTCGAACAGCTCTCGTCCGTCATCGTTGCAGAAGGTGCGCAACTGCGGCCGCAGCCGATCGAAGACTGCGCGCAGCCCCGTCAGCCGCGACCAGTTCGAGGCGTCGGCGACCGACGCCGGACCAAACGAGGTCAAGTAGCGCAGGATCATGTCGTCGAGGGCCGAGCCGTCGCCGAGTTTCTTGCCCAGCCAAAGTTCGGCCGTCGTCCATGCCGGACGTCCGGTCTCGGTCCACAGACCGCGCGGAGGCACCTGCACCAGCGGGACGAGATACGCAACCGCCGCCGAGAGCGCGTCTGTGTCTGCGCCCGGCCAACGTTCGGCCAGCCGCCGCCGAAGGTCCGCGCGGGACAGTGGCTGCCCGTCGAGCAGCTTCGTCCCGACCGCGAGGAGCTGTTTCAACTCGACCCCCGCCATGTTCTTCGCCCACTGTGTGCTCCCGAAGGTGCGCTCGAGAAGCGAACGCACGACCGGGCGGAGAGCCAGGTAGTCGCGGGCCGTGACGAGATGGATGGTCGCTCGCATCATCGACGCTCGGACCGCGCGCCGCTCGAGCAAGAGTTGCGCAAGCTCGTCGGGACGGAAATCCACGATCCTGCTCCACAGGCCGACGTACGGATCGCGCGGCTCCTGCGCCTGCATCCCGACTAGCCACTCGATGACGTCCGACGCCTGAAGCTCCCGTCGGCGCAGGAGCATCTGCCGCTCGAGGAGCGTCCGGTTCAGCGCGCGGGTGCTGAGGACCTCGACCATGCGCCCCAGCTTGCACTAGCCTGTCGCCCGTGGGAGCCGTGGGCACGCACTATAAGACGATCGTCTGCGACAGCGCGCGATGGGACGGCTTCGCGTTCCGCGACGGAGACATCATCATCTCGACGCCGCCGAAATGCGGGACGACCTGGACCCAGACGATCTGCGCGCTCCTGATCTTCCAGACTCCGGAGTTCCCGCAGGCCGTGGACCTCATCTCGCCGTGGCTGGATCAGACGCTGCGACCGCTCGACGCCGTCGTCGCCGGTCTCGAGGCCCAGACGCACCGCCGGTTCATCAAATCGCACCTGCCCTTCGACGGGCTCCCGGACGACGAGCGGGTCACGTACATCTGCGTCGGCCGCGACCCGCGCGATGTGGCGCTCTCGTGGGACAACCACATCGGCAACCTCGACCTCGAGGCCTTCGTCGCCCTGCGCGGCGCCGCCGTTGGCAACGACGACCTGCCGGAGCTCATGGCCAAGATGAAGGTGCCGGCGGAGTCTGAGAACGAGCGGTTCTGGCAGTGGGTCGACGACGACTCGCCGTTACCCGACACGATCGCCGGATTGGCGTTCACCGTCCATCACATCGGGAGCTTCTGGCGCGAGCGCGAGCGTCCGAACGTGGTCATGGCCCATTACGGCGATCTCAAGGCCGACCTCGAGGGGCAGATGCGCAGGCTCGCCGAACTTCTCGGGACCGAGGTGCCTGAGGAGCGCTGGCCGGAGCTCGTCAAGGCCGCGACCTTCGAGGCGATGAAGCGGCGGGCGGTCGAGGTCGGACCCAACACGACCGAGCCCATCTGGCAGGACACGAACCGCTTCTTCCACCGGGGGACGAGCGGCCAGTGGGTCGACCTTCTGAGCGAGGACGACCTGCGGCGCTACGAGAACAAGGTGAAGCGGCTGGCCTCGCCCGAGCTCTCGGAGTGGCTCCACCAGGGGCCGGTGCGGCCCTAGCTCAGCGCGACCGCCACCGCTTCGTCGGCCGACGCTTCGCCCGACAACACGGCGGCCACCGCCGGAGCAGCGCGCAGGTCGACGGCGTCACGTTCGGCCAGCCGCAGCGCCGCGTGTGTGTTCGGGACCCCTTCCACTGTGCTCCCGATAGTTCGCTGGGCCTCCTCGGGCGTCTGGCCGCCGCCGAGCAGCCGTCCGAAGTTCCCGTTGCGTCCCCCGAGGCACGTGACGTAGAGGTCGCCGGCCCCCGCGAGGCCGAGGATCGTCTCGGTCCGGCCACCCTTGCCCGCCGCCAGCCGCGTCATGTCCTTCAACCCCTGGGCAAACATCGCCGCCCGCGCGTTGGCGAAGCGGTGGACGTACACGCTCTCGGTCAGGCGCTCGCTCAGCCCCTCGCAGATCCCCACGGCGATGGCCGTCACGTTCTTGTACGCGGCCGCAATCTCAACGGCAACAACGTCGTCGGTGATCGTCGCGAATACACCGGCGGCGCGGAGCGTCTCGGCGACGCGCGCAGTGACGTCGGCATTTCCGCCGGCGCACACGACCGCCGTCGGACCCCCGGCGACGAGCTCGGGAGCGAGCGCCGGTCCCGCGAGGATGACGACGCGTCTAACGCCGGCGTCGGACAGGACCTCCGAAGGCGTCCGCAGGGTATCGCTGTCCCATCCCTTCGTGGCCACGAGCCATGTCGCTTCGCCGCGGGCCGAAGCAGCGGTCTCCGCCGCCACATCGGCCAGGCCCTCGCTCGATACGGCGAGCACGATCCGCTCGGCGCCCCTCAGGACGGCCTCCCGGTCGACGTGCGGGCGGCAGTCGATCGACCTATCGAGCGCTACGCCGAGCGCGGGATGCGGGTCTCCGGCCGCACACGCCTCGATGGCCTTGTCGTCGAAGGCCGTCCCGAGGAGCGTGGTCTGCAGACCGGCGCGAGCATGGACGACGGCCAGCGCCGCTCCCATCGCCCCCGCGCCCACGACGACGTTGCTCACGCGCGGAAGTGTATCGGTGAGAAAGTCACAGCAAATCGACAGGTTGTCCCTCTAGCTATCCACAGGCGGCCCGGTGTACATTGCCGTTGCGTTCGACGAAGTGAGACGCCGAGAGGGTCCGCAAGGTCCCACTCGAGTAGCCCACCAGCCGAACGTGGCGGGACCTTCGGGTTCTCGCCGGTCGAATCGAACGGTGTAAGGGGAAGGGGCGCGAAGGCGGTCGTACGAAGGCGGTTCACCCCGCCGGAGGCCGACTCAACCCGAACGATCCGATCCTTAAACCTTTTAGATGCGACCCAGAAGGCCCCGGCCGCAACGCCGGGGCCTTCGCCTTTCCACCTGACATCCTGTAGGCATGCGCCGGACGATCGACGAGCTCCTGGCGGAGGCGCGGAGACGGCTGAACCGAGTCACCGTCGACGACCTGGAGGCCGAGCTCGCGGCCGGCGCGCTGCTGATCGACACCCGGCCCGTCGAGCAGCGAGAACGCGACGGCGAGCTGCCCGGCGCAGTCGTGATCGACCGCAACGTCCTCGAGTGGAGACTGGACCCGGCGAGCGACCACCGGATCGATGAGGCGAGTTACGACCGTCGCGTGATCCTGTTCTGCAACCAGGGCTACAGCTCGAGCCTCGCGGCCTCCACGTTGCGAGATCTGGGGATCGACGCGACGGATCTCGTCGGCGGGTACCAAGCCTGGCTCTCCAAGAACCGGACGTAAGCCTCGCTGCTCGCGCCGGAGGCCGTTTACGAGAACGTGTTGCCGGTGCCCATGTCGACGACGGGGTTGGCCGTGAGCTCGATCACGTTGCCCACGAAGGTGTTGTACGAACCCGTGACGAACAGACCCGTGTCGTGGCTTGAGAGGTAGTTGTCGCGGACGAGATTCCCTTCGCTCTGGCCCGGTCTAGCGCCCTGGATCGACCGTTGCACCGAGATGCCGCGCGCCGTCGAGCGGAGCTGGTTCTCGGCGATCTCGTTCCTATTGCTTCCCCAGACAGCGATGGCCGCCTGCTGCGGCACCGCGGACATGTCGACGCTGTTCAAAACGATGATGTTGTCGTCTGAGGAGGCGTCCCATTCCGATGACGTATTCGTGCGATCGTCGATCATGACGCCCAGATTCGAGTCGCCGCCTATCGTGTTTCCCCGCACGGTATTGCTCGTTGCGCCCCGGTAGAGCCATACGCCGGCCCCCCATCCATGCTGTGGGTGACCGCCGTCCCAGATGAAGTTGTCGGAGATCAGCGAGGCGCGCGTGCCCTGGTCTAGGAAAACGGCGCCATGTCCCGAGTTACGGAAGCTGTTGTTCTCGACAGTAACCCCATGCGCCAACTCGTACAGCAAAGAGATGGGGCTCGAGCTCGGCGAGTCGGGGTTCGCGATCCGGCTTCCGTCGATGACCAAGCCGCGCACGCTCATGTTCACCGAACCTACGGTCAGTTCGGCGTTCCTGACGGTTCGCACGGCGGGACGGTCGAGCTGCACGGTCGAGCCCGTCACGGACTCCACGCGCGCGATCAGCCGCTGCGCCTGGGAAACCGACGAGCCGCCGGCGTGACTCACCGCCTTCGTGCCGTGCCGGCCGCGCAGCACGTTCAGCAACCGGTTCCCCGACATGCCCTTGTACGAGATGAGCTCGTTCTCTACCCAGAGGAAGTTGCGGTTGTTCTCGCGCCATCCTTCGCCATCTTTGAGGATGAGCATTCCGCCGGTGGCGCCGACGGGGAACGAAAGAGTCGTGCGCTGCATCCATGACGGTCCGCCGGCGCCCCGCAGACCGATGATTGCGCCGGGGACCACTCGATTCGCCGAGCCGACCGTCACCGTGCTCGATCCCGCCGTTATCGTCCCGCTGGTCGTTGTCGTCCGCCCAACGACGATCGGCGTGCTACTTATCCCATTGCGGTGACGCAGGGTGGCTCCATCCATGCCGAGGAATTGGACGTTGGAGCCCTGCTTGACGCCCATAGCCTCGTACACACCAGCCGGGAAGAGGACGGTTCCGCCGCCCGAAGCACCAACGGCATCGTTGGCACGCTGGATGGCGAGCGAATCGTTGGCGACGCCATCGCCCACGGCGCCGTAGTCGCGGACGTTGGCAGTCGTGCCCGTCGTCTGTGCGCGTACAGCTCCCACCCCGCAGACCGCGCCCACGATGAGGACAGCCACCAAAAGAGCGACCCTGCGACGACCAGAACGCAAGTGGACTCCCTCCCCTTTGACAACGCTGCTTGCCCGCAGGCGACCCGCCTTACCGTCCGTTTACCCTAACCTGCCTTGAACAACGACGACCATCCAACGAGGGAGCGGTCGATCGTCGCGCTTCTCGTCTGCGTGTTCTGCTCCGCAGCGGCCGCTCTCGTCGGAGTGACCGCCCTCGGCGTGCAGGTCTACGACCTTACCCAGCGCGAGCTCGACCTGGGGCTCCTCGGCCTCGCCGAGTTCACGCCGTCGGCCCTCCTCGTGCTGGTTACCGGCTCCATCGCCGACCGCCTCGACAGGAGACGCATCAGCTCCGTCAGCGCCGCCGTGGGTGCGGCTGCCGCCGTGGGTCTGGCCCTGTACGCGGCGTCCGACCCGACGAGTGTCGTTCCCATCTTCTGGCTGGTCCTGCTCTTCGGCGCGGCGCGGGCCTTCCTCGCACCGGCCAACCGTGCCCTGCCCGCCGATATCGTCCCGGCCGATGATCTCCCCCGGCTGCAAGCGCAGCGGGCAGCGTCGTGGCAGTCGGCGATCATCGTCGGGCCGGTCCTCGCGGGCTTCTTGTACGCCATCGATCCGCTGTGGCCGTTTGTGGCGATGGCCGGCCTCTTCGGGATCGCCGGCGGGAGCATGTTCCTCGTCCATGTGCCGGGACGTGGCCGTAAGACACCGACGGACGGCGACATACTCGAGCCGTCGATCGAGCCCGACGCGAGCGCTCCCGCCGCACGCGGACGACTGCCCGAGGCGCTCGAAGGTCTTCGCTTCATCCGTCGCTCGCCGATCCTGTTTGGCGCGATCACTCTCGATCTCTTCGCCGTGCTCTTCGGCGGCGCGGTGGCGCTGCTTCCCGCGATCGCGGAGGACCGGCTCGGCGTGGACTCGGTCGGCCTGGGATGGCTCCGCGCCGCCGGCGGCATCGGGGCCGCCGTCGTGACGCTGGCTCTCGCCCGGCGTCCGGTGGCTCAGCACGTGGGACGGACGTTGCTGATCGTCGTAGCGATCTTCGGGGCGGGGACCATCGGTCTCGGCCTTACCCGATCTTTCGTTGTTGCATTCATCGCCATGGCCGTGCTGTCCGGAGCCGACGCCGTGAGCGTGTACATCCGGTCGACGCTCGTCCCTCTGGCGACGCCACCGGATAAGCGTGGACGTGTGCTCGCCGTCGAGAGCGTCTTCATCGGCGCATCGAACGAACTCGGCGCGTTCGAGTCGGGCGTCGCCGGTCAGCTCCTCGGCGCCTCGGGCGCCGTCGTGCTCGGCGGTGCCGCGACGCTGGCGATCGCCGGGACGTACTGGGTCGCGTTCCCCGCGCTGCGGGACGTCGACCGGTTCCCGGAACCGACTACCGATTCCGAGGCACCTCGTTGAACGGCTTGAGGTGATCGTCCCGCGGCTCCTTCGGGAGCCCGAGGGCGCGTTCACCGATGAGGTTCAGCTGGATCTGGTCGGTACCGCCGTAGATGGGCGGCGCCTGCGCCATCAGAGCTTGCGCCGTGATCCCGGCGAGGAACGGGTTGCCCGTCGCCTCGTCGAGCACCTTCTGCTCATCGGGGTCGGTCGTGTGCAACAACCCTTGCGCGCCGACGATCTGTAAGCCGAGATCCCTGGACAGCCTGACGATGTCGCTCATGAGGAGCTTCGAGATGTTCGCCATGCCGGGGACATCGCCGCCGGCCGCGCGCGTCGCCTTCATGCGCTCGGTGTTCAGCCGGCCGATCTCGCCGAGGATGTACAGCTGCGCGAGCCCTTGACGGATGACGGGGCTGTCCCACGTGCCGCCGCCCTTGGCGAGCGACGCGAAGAGTGTCGCCCCGCCGCCGCGCATCCGTCCGGCGCCACCGCGTCGGCGCTGCGCCCCGTCGCCTTGCTGCACGAAGTCGCCCACGCGCTTGCCGAGCTGGCCCGCCTTCTGCCCGGCCGGTGCGAAGTTCGCCCCACCCCCGCCGCCCGCGCCCAGCCCGGCGCGTTCGAACGCGAGCGTCGTGTTGGCGACGGCCCACCCGTTGTTCAGACCGCCGATGATCGCGTCGGAGTCGACGCGCGCGTCCGAGAAGAAGACCTCGCTGAAGAGCGCGTGACCTGACATCTCGCGCAGCGGACGCACGTCCACGCCCGACTGGTGCATGTCGAGCGCGAAGTACGTGATGCCCTGGTGCTTGGGCACGGATGCATCGGTGCGCGCGAGGAGCATGCCGAGATCGGCCATCTGGCCGCCCGACGTCCACACCTTCTGCCCGTTGACGATGAGCTCGCCGTCCTGCTCGACGGCCTTCGTGGACAACCCCGCGAGGTCCGAACCTGCACCCGGCTCACTGAAGAGCTGGCACCACGCTTTCTGTCCCATGACGATGTCGCGGACGTAGAGGTCGATCTGTTCTTGCGTCCCGTGCGTGGCGATGGTCGGTGCCGCGAGCAGCAGGCCGAGGCCGGCCGGGGGGCCGAGCGCGCCGTGGCCGGCGATCTCCTGCATCACCCGCGCGGCGTCCGGACGAGACAACCCGCGACCGTAGGCGCCTTCGGGCAAAGTCGGCGCTGCCCACCCGGCGAGGCCGAGGCGCTCCCACCACTCGGCGAGGGTGAGGTCCGGGTCCCAGCTCTGCTCGAGCCACGCCCGCAGCTCCTCGATGAGCTCGTCCGTACGCGTGGGCTCAGGGGTGATGATCGACATGGGAAAGGTCTCCTTCCTCGCCTCAGAGTCTCTTGCCTCTTGACTCGTCAGTCAAGTGGCCGGACTCAGCGCTCGACATGACACTGAAGGGGAGGAAAGGGGGAACTTGGCCTTCTGTGCCCATTGCGGGACGCAGCTGTCCGAGGATGCACGAGCGTGTCCGAAATGCGGTCACCCACGCGCGTCGGCCGCCACGACGCGCACCGAGGGGACGGCCGTCGCTGCTCTCGTCCTTGGGATCCTGGGGATCACCACCTGCCCGCTGATCCTGAGCATCCCAGCGGTCATCGTGGGATCGCAGGCGCGAGCGAAGATTCGCAGCGACCCGGTGCTCGATGGAGAAAGCCTGGCGCGCGCCGGCGTCATCCTCGGCTGGGTGGGCATCGGTCTGGCCGCCGTCGGCATCGTTTTCGCGATCCTCGCGTTTGTCTTGAGCGTGCCCTTCGCTGTCGACACGCCGATCCTGCGCGAGGCGATCGGTCGCTGATGGCCTTCTGCGAGAACTGCGGCCACGAGATCTCGCCGCAGACCGTCTCGTGCCCCGAGTGCGGCCACCCCACGCGCGCGGGCGGTACGGTCACGCTCGCCTACGCCGACTTCTGGACGCGGTTCGCAGGCGCGCTCCTCGACTGGCTCATCCTCATCATCCCGTCGTTCCTGCTGAACTACTCGCTGTTGCCGTTCGTGGGCGGCATCGTCCTCGACTTCCTCTATCACTGGCTGATGGTCGCCTACTGGGACGGCCAGACCATCGGCAAGCGGGCCGTCGGGATCCGGGTAACGCGTCCGGACGGCACCCCCGTCGACCCGGCTACGGCGGCCGGTCGATCGGCGATGCGCCTCGTCTCCGGCTTCGTGCTGTTGCTCGGCTTCCTTTGGGCCGCGTGGGATCCCGAGAAGCGGACGTGGCACGACATGGTCGCGGATACGCGCGTGTATCGCGCACCTCGAAGGTGACACCGGCTCGGCGCAGCCTTCTTCGGCTTGAGATCCCGCTCGCCGTCCTGTGCACGGCTTACCTGGCACTCGCGTTCGCGGTCTCGATAACGGGGATCCCCAGATGGATCCCGCCGGCTCTGCTCGTCCGGGCCGGCTTACCGTCGCCGCTCAGCGGGATGACCAGGTCGTTCGTCGCCCTTGCGTCGGGAGACGTCGCGTCCGCCTTCGCCTGGCACCCCCTCGGCCCCGCCTTGTTCACGATGTGCACGGTCCTTCCGGCGATCGCCGTCGCGTCCTGGGTCCACGGCCGCCGGCCGGCCGCGCTGGCACGTCTGCTGCGAACCAGATCCCTCTGGCTGGGTGTCGCCGGCGCGTTCGCACTGGCATGGGTACGACAGATCTCGGCTCTGGACTGAGGTCGCTGCCGGTCTCTGGTTTGAGCTCTTGCTCGAGGGGTAATATCTGGCGCGCCGGCTCGTTCGGCGTTTTCAGTCGATAGACCGTGTGTTGGGAGGAGCGGGGCCATTTTTCGAGCTTCTCGGTCTCTTCAAGCTCGTTCGCAACGTCGGGACACCTCGAAGAAGCTCCGAACGATAGCGGCGCTCGGGATCCTGGCCTTGCTCGCGATGCCCGCCGTTCGGGCGGGTATATCGCTCAACCTCCCTCCGGTAGCCCGGAACCAATCGTTTTCTACGAGCATGGGCACACCCGAGGAGATCACGCTCTTCGCGACCGATCTCGACGGCGACCGGCTGACGTTTCTCGTGACGGAGGAGCCGCAACACGGCACGCTGTCGGGACAGGCCCCGAGCTTCCTGTACACGCCTTCGCCCGGTTACATCGGGCCCGACTCGTTCAGATGGAAGGCCAGCGACGGGCGCTCGAACTCCACTGCCGCCACGGCGTCGATCTTGGTGCTTGCGCCACCTCTCACCGATGCGCCAACCCTCGAGTTGCCGTCTCCGACCTGGTACACCGATGCGCTACACCAGCAAGTGCTCGCTGCGGGGCCCGAGGGCGTAGAGGTTCCCCTCGATCACGAAGGATCGCTGGGGGAACTTGGCTGCCTGGGCTACTCCCCGCCTTCCGTCACCGACCCGTCGCTGACGGCAGTCTCGGCCGGCGGGTGCATGGTTCACCCACACGGGTGCACCATGAACTTCGTCTTCGCCGATGCCGGCGGAGGGAAGTACATCGGCACTGCCGGTCACTGCCTCGAGGGCGGCGGCGACGTCATCATGCAGGTGGCTACCAGGGTGGATCCCACCGACACGACGCTTGTCACGCTCGCCAAGATAGGCACCGTCGCCTTCAGGGTCGATGACGGCATCGGCCGTGATTTCGGCCTGGTCAAGATCGACCCGGGCTGGAAGGTCGTGCCGGGGATAGCCGGCGCGGCGGGCCCTACCGGAGTGTTCTGCGGCGACCCCGTCGGCCAGCCCGTGGCCCACTACGGCCATGGATACGTCTTCCTCGTCGGACCCGGTCAGCCAAAGGTCGGCGAGGTGATCCCAGACCTCTCGCTCGTCTTCCGGGGATCCTGGGACACCGGCTTCAACTGGGTCGGCTACGGCCTGCCCGGAGACTCGGGCAGTGGTGTCATGGATGGAGCCGGGCTCGCCGTCGGCGATCTGACGCACGGGGTCGATGTCGCAGGCGTCCCCATACCGGGCCTCAGCTTCGGGACGACGATGTCCGGGATCTTCGCGCTCATCGGCTCGAGCTACTCGTTGGTGACGGTGGACGAGCGCACCGTGCGCTGTCCGGGTTCCCTCCTGGGGCTGATCGACCTCTAGCTCGTTCCCGCGGGCGCCAAGATCGACTCGGCGAGCGTGTCGAGCGACTGGATGAGCGCATCCGGCGTCGGCGCGAACGCCATGACGATCAGCTGATCGACGCCGGCATCTGCGTAACGCTTGGCCTTGTCCGGATCTTGCCCGAGGAGATATGGACAGATGCTCACGAAGATGTCCTCGCGCTTGCGTCCGCGCTCGGCCAGGAGGTTCTCGAGGAACGAAATCCGCTCCGGAACCGCTTCCGGCTCCACGGAGAAGCCGTACCAGCCCTGCCCGAGATCGGCGACACGTCGGAGGGCGGCATCGCTCTCACCGCCGAAATGGATGGGCGGGTGCGGCTCCTGCACGGGTTTGGGGTACTGCCGGCACGCCGGCAGATCGTAGAGCTCACCGTGGAACTCCGATATGGGATCGCACCACAGGCTTCGCATCACCGCGAGGTACTCGCGGCATCGCTCGGCGCGCTTCTCGAAGTGCGCGTCGACGGCAGAGAACTCCTCGGCCAGCCATCCGATCCCGACACCGAAGTCGAACCGCCCGCCGGACAGCCAGTCGACGGACGCAGCCTCCTTCGCCGTGTAGACGGGATTGCGCTGCGGGACCAAACAGATGCCCGTGCCGAGCCGGATGGTGCTCGTGTTCGAGGCGATGAACGCAAGCGAAGTGAACGGCTCGAAGATCCCGCTTTCGCCTCCGGCCGGGATCTTCCCATCGGAGGCATACGGGTATCGCGACGCGTAGTCGTCGAAGAGCACCACGTGCTCGGCCGCCCAGATCGAATGGAACCCGCGCTCTTCGGCCGCCTTACCGAGCGTCGCGAGGTACTGCGGCGTAGCCCATGGGTTCGCGAGCGGTGCGAAGAGGCCTACGTGCATCGGCAGGCATCGTAGTCCTTCGCCGACCGAAGCTTCTAGCTCGGGAAGCGAGGAGCTCCGCCGGGATGGTCGTGCCGACGGAAGAACCAGTCGTCGCCGTCACGGCTATCGGCGCCGAACCGGATCGCGAGGAGCTCGAACGCTGTGAGCGCCACGACTGCAGCCAGCAGGCCTTCCATGCTCACCACCCCTTTAGGGTTATGAACCCTGCCGCCTGGACGGATATTTCCGCTGGTCCGACCGGCTATCTGGGCCGTTCGCCGTAGTCGGAGAAGGGCGCGTCGCGCCGCCGGATCGTCTCGCGGAACCCGATCTTCGAGAAGTCCTCGAGCCACCTGTACGCCTCTTCGGTATGGCGGGTGATCCCGTCGAAGAACGTCCCAAGGATCTGCGTCGTACGCAGCCCCATGTTCTCCACGGCCTGATTGATCAGGAGCTTGTTCAGAGCCAATTGGTTGGCCGGGATGTGCTGGAAGCGCGCGGCGTAGCGCAGGGTCTGCTCCGACAGGTCGTCCTCTGGGAAGACCTTGGAGACGAGCCCGATCCGGAGGGCAGTCTCCGCATCGATCGCGTCACCGCTGAGGAGGAACTGCTTCGCGTGCTCGAGACCGACGCGGTACACCCACAGCATCGTGGTAGGGGTACCGAAGATGCGCGAGGGCGGATACCCGATGTGGGCCTCGGCCCCCATGAAGATGAGGTCGCAGCAGAGCAACAGATCGGTCCCCCCGCCGACGGCCCACCCGCGCACCTCGCCGATCACCGGCTTCGGACATTCCCAGATCTTCATGAACCGACGGACGTTGTGCGACATCATCTGGTAGTCGCGCACCGGATCCCATGCTCCCGCGCGCTGCTCGATCCGCGGAGCGTCGTAGGGGTAGCTGCGGAAGCCGGGGTCGCGTTCGTTGAAGTCGAGGTCGTACCCGGCGGTGAAGACGCGGCCTGCGCCCCGAACGATGACCGATCTGGCCGTCGCGGAACGGGAAGCACGGTCGATGCATGCCGCGAGGCCCTCGATCACTTCCTCGTTGAGCGTGTTGAGCTTCTCGGGCCGGTTGAGGGTGACTATCGCGACGCTGTCCTGCTCCTCATAGAGGACGACGT
>JBOGXL010000057.1:0-5900 GCA_050694575.1 Actinomycetota bacterium
CGCCGGGAGATCGACACCGTTCGTCCCGGTGGTCTGGACGCGGCGATCGGCATCTCGTCCGGCAAGGTCGTCGCCGGCAACGTCGGCGGCCTCAACCGCCACGAATACACGGTCGTCGGGGATTCGACGAACGAGGCGTCGCGCCTCACCGAGCACGCCAAGTCGATACCCGGACGCACGCTCGCCAGCGGCGTGTCGGTCGATCTCGCGGGGGACGAAGCCGTGCATTGGCATCGGCTAGGCCCGATCGATCTTCGCGGCCGGGCCGAGCCGACCCTCGCCTTCGAACCGGGCGCGACAGCGTACTTGACGGACCCCCCGATGTGACAGGCAAACTGTCACATCATGCGCTTCGGGATCTTCCTGGCCCCTTTCCACCCGCACGGCCAGAACCCCAACCTCGCTCTCCACCGCGACCTCGAGCTCGTCCAGTGGCTGGACCACCTCGGCTTCGATGAGGCGTGGATCGGCGAGCATCACTCGGCCGGCTACGAGATCATCGCGTCGCCCGAGGTCTTCATCGCCGCGGTGGCCGAGCGCACGCGGAACATCCGGCTCGGCACGGGGGTCAGCTCACTGCCCTACCACCACCCACTCATCCTGGCCGACCGCATAGTCCTCCTCGACCATCTGACACGAGGACGCTTCATGTTCGGCGTGGGTCCGGGTGCTCTGCCTTCGGACGCCTTCATGATGGGCATCGATCCGGTGGAACAGCGCCGGATGATGGAGGAGTCGCTCGAAGCGATCCTGCGCCTCATAGACGGCGAGGTCGTCGACATGGAGACGGACTGGTTCAAGCTCTGCGACGCACGCCTGCAGGTCGTCCCGTATTCACGTCCGCGCTTCGAGATCGCCGTGGCCGCGATGGTGTCACCGTCGGGGCCGCGTCTCGCCGGGAAGCACGGCCTGAGTCTGCTTTCGATCGGCGCGACGCAGACAGAAGGCTTCAATGCGATGGAGAACGCGTGGTCGATCATGGAAGACCGCGCAGAAGAGTTCGGAACGACCGTTGATCGAGCCGACTGGCGACTTGTCGGCCCGATGCACGTCGCAGCGACGCGAGAGCAAGCCAAACAGGACGTGAAGTTCGGTCTTGCCGACTGGATCGACTACTTCGTCAACGTCGGCGCGCTCCCCATCGCACCGCAGGGCGTCGACCCGGAGTCCGTCGTCGACCTGCTCATCGAGAGCGGATTCGCGGTCATCGGCACACCCGACGACGCCGTCGCCCAGATCGAACGCCTGGAGAAGCAATCGGGTGGCTTCGGGTGCTACCTCTTCATGGCCCACGATTGGGCCGACCGTGAGGCCACCATGAAGTCCTACGAGCTCTTCGCTCGTTACGTCATGCCGCAGATCAACGTCGAAGCGGCATCGACGCAGCGCTCGCGCGACTGGGCCGCCGAGAACCGGCCGAAGTTCATGCCGAAGGTCGGCGAGGCGATCATGAAGTCGATCAACGACTACAACATCGAGCGCGAAGCCAGAGAGAAGGGTTCATCCGGGAATTCCGAGGTCTTCGGGTAGAGTTGTAGCCCACCGCAGTGGAAGTAAATCGCAGTCTTGAGTGCTCCCGGTTTCTGAATCAGTAGGCACGCTTCTTGATCGTCTGGATCTTGGAGTTGAGCCCTTCGCTCACAGCGTTGGTGATGATCGTCGACCGACAGCTCAACGCGTTCAACGGTCCACGGTTGGACCACACCCAAAGATGCCGCTAGAGGTCGACGTCCCGCACCCTCCCCTCCCCTCGAGGCTATAGGCGGGAGAGGGTATTCAGGAGGTCAGACACCCACGGGGAAGCCGGAAGAACCTTTACGATTGAGGGCAGGCCACGTCCGGTGTCGAAGAAGGTGCTACCGGTGAGAGACGCAACGATACCG
Organism: Actinomycetota bacterium; assembly: GCA_050694575.1. Lineage (GTDB taxonomy): Bacteria > Actinomycetota > JAICYB01 > JAICYB01 > JAICYB01 > JBOGXL01. Next base: position 1,884 of record JBOGXL010000057.1, read on the forward strand.
CGGAAACATCCGGCGCCTTACTTGTTCCTCGCCGCCATGGTTGCGGTGACGTCTCTTGCGACCCCCGCAGACGCCGAGAAGAAAAGCAAGCCAGGGCGAGCAGTGCGCCATGTCGAGGCTCGTTACGACTCGCCGGCAGCGGGGGTCCAGTCACAACCCGGTGGCGTGTGTGCTGACCAAACCGACGCAGATGCGGGTCTGGGCTGTGTTGTCTTTGTCGCCAAGCCAACGGAGCGTTTCATCAGCGTCAAGATCGTTGACACTCTGGGGCTCACCGTCCCCGGCTGGGTACAAACGGAAACCGACGTCGTGCTCATCTGCGGCAAGACCACCAACCGTGTGCCCGTGGAGCCGGGCACGGAAAACTTCGTCTGGGTGTGGGCGAGTTCCGGTCTGGAGGAACCCTGCCCTGGCGCAGCGACCCGAGGGGTCGTGAAAGCGACCTTCTCAAACCTCCCATAAAAGGCTCAGGGCCTAGCGAAGCAGAGATGATGTGGAAGGGCGTGATGCTACCTCGCCAAAGCTCATTCACTTCGGTTCGGACTGCTCACTCGGGTCGGGCTTTGGTGAGTTCCCTTGTCTTGGTCAGCTTGCTGATCGCGACGCAGGCGATGGAGAGCCGGGCGCTCGCCGCCAGGCAACATGGGGACGGTTCGCCTCGGCCGACCGTCATCCATAGTGCCGGAGGCAAGAGAATCAAATCGGCGGCTGCCCAGATCCCATACATCCTCACCTCGAGGACTGGGCACGAAGCCGGGGAGCCAACCCTAGGCCTCATCGACGACGGAACGATCTTCTATGGCTCCTACACGGACAGCTTGAACGTGGATGTCCTTCGCTCCGAGGACCAAGGCCAAAGCTGGCAGGTGGTATCACCCACACTCCCCACCGGGCAGAACCGCCATGTGCTCACCGTCGACCCGTATGTCTACGTTGATGAGGCAACAGACAGGGTGTTCACCGTCGATCTCTTCGGACTCGCGTGCGGGTACCTCTCGTTTTCGGATAATCGCGGCGAGACGTGGATCACGAACCCAATCGCATGCGGGCGTCCGGTCAACGACCACCAGACGTTGTTTGCGGGGCCACCGGCTATTTCTCCAACGATCCTCTACCCGAACGTCGTCTACTACTGCTTCCAGGATCTCTTCTTGGCGCAGTGCTCAAAGTCCCTTGACGGAGGGCTGACCTTCTTCTCCACCGGTTCTCCCGCCTTCGCCCCAGGCCCGTCGTGCATTGACGGGGCGTTTCATGGCGCGGGAGTCGTCGGAGCGGATGGAGCCGTGTACCTGCCCAAAGAACACTGCGACCAACCGTTCCTTGCCGTAAGCCACGACGAAGGGGCGACATGGACACAAGTGCAGGTCGCAGACAATGGCGCGCAGCAGGATCCGTCGGTGGATGTCGACACCGACGGCAACGTCTACTACACATGGGTCGGTGCAGACCTGCTGCCGTACCTGTCCGTGTCGCGCGATGGCGGGTCGACATGGAGCGATCCCCTGATGATCGGCGCACCCGGAGTGCTGCGGTCCAATCTCGTTACGATCGACGTGGGCGCGCCGGGCAGAATCGCCTTCCTCTATATGGGAACGGAGGATCGCAAGCCTCCGACCACCTGGAACGGCTACATGGGGATGAGCACGTCGGCGCTTCGCCAGAGGCCGATCTTCTACACGGCAAAGGCCAACCCGGAGACTGACCCCCTCAAGCGAGGAGGTTGCGGGCCGGGGCGCTGCGGCGAAGAGGTTCTCGACTTCCTGGATGTGGTGATCGCACCCGACGGAACAACGTGGGGCAGCTTTGTCGACGCCTGCGATAAGAGGTGCGCAAGAAGCGGTATTGCTGGCGGAAACGAGGGTATCGCAGGGCACTTGGTGGGTGGCCCTAGTCTCAGGAAGTCCGCCCGCAACGCACTCCCCGCGCGGTCGCCCGACTGAGCTCATCTTCCTTGTCCTGCAACGCGGATAATGCTTGCTCAGACGTGATTCGTCGACTACTCGTTGGGACGGACGGGTCGGACTCGGGGACTGAGGCCGTGGCGGACTCCCCGGCAAGCCGCCGCGCCCCAGGTGCCCTCGGAGGGACCTGGACCATCGGCGCCACGGCTCGTACGCGCAGGGCGAAATACTCCGCTGACAGGGGTGTCAGGGGACTCAGGCCCGTTGGTAGATGAGCATCGCGACGCCGTCTCCGACAATCTGGGAGCTCGTGAGCCGCAGGGCCTTTTGTCGGTCGTCTCGCCGAACAGGCGTTTCCCGGCCCAAGTACGACCGGGAACACCATGAGCGCAGCTCGTCGACGATCTCGTTCTCGATGAGAGTCTGCGCCAGTTGGACGCTTCCGTGGACGACGATATATTTCCGTCGCCCTCGCGCTCAGCTTTGCGATCTCCTCCGCGATGTCGCCACGAAGGTCGTGGAGTTGTTCCACTCCGCGTTCTCGAGGGTCGCGGAGACTACGTACTTGGGCATGCTGTTCGACCTCGTCCGCGAATTCGCCTTCCCGCGACGGCCAGTAAGGGCAAGCCCTCGTACGTCACGCGTCCCAGCAGGAGGGGCCCCGGTGTCCAATGTCTCCTCGAGCTTGAACTTGTCGCCTTCCTCCCCGCGATTGAGCTCGAAGGACCACCCGCCGTGTTTGAAGTCCTCGCTTCCGCCCGAATCCTCAACGACCCCGTCGAGCGAAAAAAACGGATACGGAGTTAGCGATCGGCTGACGACAGGTCCCAGCGAACTGTGCGCGGCATCAGATCTCAGGACGGTGCCGCACGCGTTCAGCCGGCGAGGCCGAGCTCGTGCCGGACGGCAAGATCGACTTTCGTCTGGCATCCAGAAGTCGATTGCTCTTGCTCCGGCACCGAGGAGCTGCGCGCGGACAGGCGTTACGAGGTGGAAGAGTTCAGAAGGGACGTGGAGGTCGACGCGAAGACGGATCCATCGGTAGCTGTAGGTATGTAAGAGTTAGCTCCAGCGGTACCTGTCGAGGCCTTCGCGCACCGCCGACTGCCAGCAGTTCGTGTGCCAGTGGCGGTGACGTTCGCCGGAGTCGGTCACCCAGGCGACCACGTGCTGGCCGTGCCGAGCTACCTGCCTCTGGCAGCGCGGGCACACGTAGTCGTGCCCCGACTCTCCGCCCTTGTAGAGAGCGGCGGTCCAGCCTTCGGGGGTGGGGATCGGTGTTGTCGTCCGAGGGACGCGCGGCTCACGAGGACCTTCCTCCGGCCGGCGACGGTGTCGCCTGGGCATGGGTCGAAGCTATAGCGTTGGACCATGCCGAGGCCCAACCTCAACCCCGGGGCCGTGCTCCGCGATGCCCAGGAGCGCATCCAGTTCTTGCTCAACGCCGACAAGCACATGGCCGAAGTCGTCGAGATGCTCAAGAGCACCAACGAGATCCTCGGGACCTTGGCGAAGGTCGTCGACCGGCTGAACGGGATGATCGAAGAGGTCGAGAGCCGCGTCGGTAGCGTGGGCAAGATCTTCGAGCGGCTCGACCGCCTCGAGGAGGCCGCCATGAACATCGAGCGCGGCACCCTCGGCGTCGAGGCAGCATTGACCGCACTCCCGAGGGCGTTGCGGTCGCGCATCACGAAGGTGCGCCGCCCCGGCGTCAGCGACGACTCCGCCGACGATCCGTCGTAACTCGCCCTGGGTCGTCGCGACCTATTGACACCTCCGATTCATCGAATATCTTCGATGAATCATGGCGACCAAGACCAAAGTCGACACGCGTGTGCGGGGGTGTTGCGGGCTCGTCGAGCCCGGGATGGGGGATGCCGAAGCGGCCGTCGTGGCGGAGCGGTTCAAAGCCCTCGCCGACCCGACCCGCGTGCGCATCCTCAACCTGCTCGCCCACAACCCGGAACTCTGCGTGTGCGACATGAACGCGAGTTTCGACCTCTCGCAACCGACGATCTCTCACCACCTGGGGATCTTGCGCAAAGCCGGGCTCGTCGACTGCGACGTCCGTGGGCGCTGGTGCTTCTACCGCGCCCGTCCCGAAGCGATCAAAGAG
>JBOGXL010000058.1:0-8705 GCA_050694575.1 Actinomycetota bacterium
GGGCGGTGCTCCCGCCGCTCGGCCAGGCCCACATGGGCCAGGAGGTCGGCGGCCGGGCGGGCGTTGCCGGCCACGCCGTAGCGCAGGGGCATGGCTACGTTCTCCTCGGCCGTCAGGTGAGGGAGGAGGTTGAAGGACTGGAAGACGAAGCCGATCTTCTCGCGCCGCACGCGGGTCCGCTCCCGGTCCGACAGCCCCGCGGTGGCCTCGCCGTCGACTATCACGTCGCCGGCGTCCTGGTGGTCGAGGAGACCGGCGACGTTGAGAAGGGTCGTCTTCCCCGAGCCGGACGGCCCGACGATGGTCACGAGCTCACCCGGGACGAACGTCAAGCTCACTCCGCGCAGAGCCGGAACGTCCACAGCGCGGCTGAGGTGGTACGTCCGGCGAACGTCTTCGAGACGGAGGACGCCCGATCCGTTCGAGGTCATCCGAGGGTTCTCAGCGCTTTGACCGGGTCGATCCGCGCGGCGCGACGAGCGGGGAACAGGCCCGCGCCGATGCCGATAGCGATCGAAAGGAGGAAGACGAACAGCGCAAGCCTCGGGGTCACGCTGAATGCGATCACTCCGGACTCACGAGTGCTGGCGTTGAGCGCGAGCGTGAAGAGGTATCCCGCCGCTCCGCCGAGGATGCCGCCGGCGAAGGCGAGGATCGCCGATTCCGATAGGAACTCGCGAAGGATGTCGCGACGAGACGCTCCGATCGCTTTCTTGATTCCGATTTCGCGTGTCCGCTCGGTGACCGAGAACACCATCGTATTGATGATGGCCACGCCTCCGACGAGCAGAGCCACCAGCGCAGATCCGAGGATGATCGCATTGAAGATGGCGATCTGACTTTGGATCTGATCGATCGATCTCTCCGGAGGGAACACGAGCGCGCGGTCGCCGACGATGGCTTCGACGTCCTCGGCGACGGTGTTCGGATCGAGGCCGTCGACGGGGTAAACCTGGATCTCGCCGGTGATCCCTGCGACGTCGACGAAGGGGTCGGCCTCCTTGACGATGACACGAGCATCCTCGATCGAGGCCACGCCGAACTGGTCGACCGGCGTTGCCGTAGCCGTCCCGACTCCGACGACTTCCCACTCGTGGTCGCGGATCGTCACGCGGTCGCCGGGACGCGCGTGACGGCCGAGATTCTCGCGCTCTCCGGCTATGCGCGCCAGCTCGGAGCCGAGCACGACCTTCCAGCGCTCGCCCGGCTCGAGCAGCCTTCCGGACGCCAGCTCCAGATCGGCCAACGGAGACCTCCGAGCGCGAGCGATGTCGACGCCGTTGATCGCGTACGGGGGTCCGAAGCTCTCGCCGGGGTCTTCGTCGAAGGACACTTCGATGCTCGGCACCGCTACCTTCACACCGTCGAAACGCTCGAGCTCGGTGACGAGCGACACGGGAAGGTTGCCGGCGGAGAAGAACGCGTTGGAGCCTTTAGGTCGGACGAGAACCTGTTCGGACAAGAACTCTTCGAGAGAGTTGATCTGCCTGTTGAAGTTCTCGGAGAGCGCGCCCATGACCGTGAGAGCGAAAGCGCCGAGGGCGATCCCCGAGAGCGTGAGGAAGCTCCTCAGCTTGCGGCGGCGAAGGTTGCGCCCGACCTCGAGGAACAAGCCGGGACGCCGCGAGCGGCCGTTGGTAGCCGGCTCCGGCGTCGCGGTGCGGCGTTGTCTCGTTTTCGTTCCGAGAGCGGCCATGGCGGCAAGTCTGCCATGCGTCGAAGGACACGCCTATCGGGGACGACCCTGACGCCAACCCTGAGGCGCCGCCAACCAGCAGGGGTAGCCTGGGCGATGACGGAGGGAACGACCTGAGAACCGCGACCCGTGCCGTACTCATCGCGATCACGGCCGCGCTCCTTCTGGAGGGCGGTGTCCGATGGCTCGAGCCTGCCCTCCCCGAGGTGAACCCTTGGCGCGAGCCCCTGGTCGGCGCCAAGGTGCGCCGGATGGACGCGCTCAGCCGGAGACCTTCGATCGACGTCGTGTTCGCCGGCTCCTCGCAGATGCTCTTCGCCGGGGACCCCGTGATGCTTCGACGTAACCTCGGCGTGCGGTGGTCGTCCTACAACGCCGCGTTGTGGGGCGCGCCGCCCGTAGTCAACGAGCACTGGTTGCTAGACGTGGTGCAGCCTCGACTGCGACCGAAGGTTGTGGTACTCGGGGTCTCCCCGGTGGACTTCGTCGAGGCCGACACCGATGTCCCGGTGCGCAACTACTTCAACGCGCCGGCCGTACGCGACGACTGGATCGGATCGGTCGAGCGCGCTGCTTCCTCACGATTCTCCCTCGTGCGGCACCGCAGATCCCTGCGCAGCTATTCGGCGCTTTTCGATTCGATAGGACGCCGGCGTCGGGGCGAAGCCGGCCCCCGTGTGTTCGGCGCGGGCATCGATGCATTCGGGCGTATGCGCAGTCGCGACAACGACCGCTTCCGAGGCGACGACGCGGCGCGGGCGGTCGTCGCGGGCGTCGTGGAGCGCGGCTGGGAGCCCAGCGAGGTCCAACGCGATGCGTTCGTCCGAACCGTCCGAGGCTTGGTGGCGAGGGGAATCGAGCCTATCGTCATGGAGATGGCCGTCTCCGGGCCGTTCATCGATCTGCTCGGCGGTTCACAGGCGTACTCGTCGTTCCGGTCGTTCCTGAGCAAGGAGACCGATGCACTCGGCGTCACCTTGCTCGACGCAGCGGGCGGTGCCAGTGACACGAGGTTCTTCATCGATTTCGACCATGTGAACCGTGACGGAGCCAACGTGTTCAACTCGATAGTCGGCCGGCTCTTCGGTGCTGCGACGCCCGGCTCGTTCAGTGCTCACGTCGATCCGCAGCTGGGCGCTAGCTCGCTGGCTCCGGCCCTGGCGGCCGATGTCGTGGAGAAGGCGCCGCGGGCCGGTGTTCCTCAGGCTGGGCCGGCGAGCCCGGAACCAGCCGTCGTACCGCCGTCTCGCGTCCCGCCGATCGTCCGGATCCATCCGGCGCCGTCAGCGTGACCGGCCGGACCGAGCGACGCGCTCGTTGCGTCCACGGGAAGTCCGGCTGCGGGCGGTGGCACGACCGGTCCGTAGTGCAGCCGTCCCCGCCGGCGAGACGGTCTCGGAGGGACGCAAGGTCGGAAGTGGCTTCGTGAGCGCTTCGCGCAGCACTTCGTCCATGTGCTCGGCGAACACGAAGCGCAGGTCCTTGCGAACGAACTCGGGCACTTCCGCGAGGTCCCGCTCGTTGTCGCGCGGGAGGATGACCGTCTTCACGCCCGCGCGATGCGCGGCGATGACCTTCTCCTTGATGCCGCCCACGGGCAGCACCTTGCCGCGCAGCGTGATCTCACCGGTCATGGCCGTCGTCCGGCGCACCGGGATCTTCGACACGGCCGACACGACGGCTGTGCCCAGGGCGATGCCGGCCGATGGGCCATCCTTCGGGATCGCCCCGGCCGGCACGTGGACGTGCAGATCGCTCGTCTCGTACCAGTCGTGCGGTGCACCTATCGCGTCGCTGCGCGCACGTGCATACGTCAGAGCCGCTTGAGCGGATTCCTTCATGACGTCACCGAGCTGACCGGTGAGCGTCAGCCGGCCTTTGCCTTCCGTGAGCACGGCCTCGATGAACAGCACGTCACCACCCGCCGGCGTCCAGGCAAGACCGGTGGCCACGCCTGCCTCATCGGTTCCCTCGAGGACCTCGCGACGCACCTTCGCGGGGCCGAGAAACTCCGCGAGGTCGGAAGGCCCCACCGTGACCTTCTCGGCGGCGCCGTTCATCGCCACTCGCGTTGCGATCTTGCGGAAGACGCTCGCGATCTCGCGCTCGAGGTTGCGCACCCCGGCTTCGTAGGTGTACTCGCGTACGATCCGCCGGAGCGCGTCCACCGTGAGGCCGGCCTGCGAGCTCTTGAGGCCATGCTCGGCCAGCTGCTTCGGGATGAGGTACTGCTTCGCGATGGCGACCTTCTCCGGCTCGGTATAGCCGCGGAGCTCGATCACTTCCATGCGGTCGCGGAGAGGCGGGGGGATCAGATCGATGATGTTCGCGGTGCAGATGAACAACACATGCGTCAGATCGACCGGGACCTCGATGTAGTGATCGGAGAACGCGTGGTTCTGCTCCCGATCGAGAACCTCGAGCAACGCCGAGGACGGGTCGCCGCGGAAGTCCGCCCCCAGCTTGTCGATCTCGTCGAGCATCATCACCGGATTCCGCGTACCGGCCTTCCGCAGGCCCTGGACGATCCGACCGGGCAAGGCTCCTATGTACGTCCTGCGGTGTCCGCGGATCTCCGCTTCGTCCCGGACGCCGCCCAGCGACATCCGGACGAACTTCCTTTCGAGTGCGCGAGCGATGGACTGCCCGAGTGAGGTCTTGCCGACGCCGGGCGGGCCCACGAAACACAGGATGGGGCTGCGTCCTTGTGGATGGAGCTTCTGTACGGCGAGGTATTCGATGATGCGGTCTTTGATCTTCTCGAGGCCGTAGTGGTCCTCGTCGAGGATCTGGCGAGCGTGGGTGAGATCGTCGTTGTCCGGTGTCTCCGCCGTCCAGGGGACGTCGATGAGCCAGTCGAGGTAGTTGCGAGCAACCGCCCACTCCGGTGACTGCGGCGGTATGCGCTCGAGGCGCGCGAGCTCCCGGTCGGCTGCTTTCCGGGCCTCCTCGGGCATCCCCGCTTCTTCGACGCGTCGACGGAGCTCGGCGAGCTCCTCTCCCTCGCCGCCGCCGAGCTCCTTCTGGATGACCTCCAGCTGCCGCCGCAGGAGCTGCTCCCGCTGCATGCGGCGCATGTCCTCGGTCATCTCCTCCTGGGCCTGCGAGGAGATCTTCAGGAGCTCGGACTCGGTGCGGAGGTGCTCTTCGACCTGCTCGAGACGCCTGTCGATGTCGAGCTCCTCGAGGAGCTTCTGCTTCATCTCGGGGGGCATGTTGAGGTTCGCCGAGAGGAAATCGGCGAGGTCGCCGGGGTCGGTGATGTTCATCGCTGCAACGACGAAGGGCGCCGGTATGTACGGCGACGCCTCAGCGACCTCCGCGAAGAGGCGGAGGACGCTGCGCATCCGCGCGTGCGCTTCGCGCGTCGCCGGCAGCGATGCGAGCGGCTCGATCCGCGCCTGGAGGAACGGCTTACCCGACTCCCATCCGACGAAGCGGACGCGCGTCAGCCCCTGGAGGGCGACTTGGAGGCCGCCCTGGGGCAGGCGCAGGAACTCGGCGACGCGTCCCAGGGTCCCGATGTGCGGGAGATCGTCCGGTGTCGGCTCTTCTTCATGGCGCGGGTCGCGCAAGGTGGCGGTGGCCAGCAGCCGGTCGCCGCTCAGGACCTGTTCGACGAGCTTGACGGAAGCCTCGCGGCCGACGAGTGCGGGAAGTGCGGTGTTGGGGAACAGGACGGCATCGCGCAGAGGAAGAACGGGGACGACCTCCGGATAGGTGGGAGGGATCGAGTCGTGCTCGTCCGCCCTGGGCTCGCCGCGCTTGTCTACGACGCGCGGGCCGGGGCGGCCGTCTGAGCCGCTCACTCCGGGATCTCGACGTGCACCTTCGTCGGGCCCCCGCGGAGCTTGGGCAGCCGGACGGTGAGCATGCCGTCGTCGAAGGTGGCCGTCGCGCCTTTGGCGTCGACGCCGGTGGGGAACAACAGGACACGCTCGAACGCCCCGAAGGGGATCTCGAGCTGCAGGTACTCGGAGCAGCCGGCAGGCGTTGTGGACCCACGCTCTCCCGTGATCGCGACGGCTTCGCGCTCGATCTCGACGGTTACCGAGCCGTGATCGACGCCGGCGAGCTCGACGACCGCCACGAACTCGGTGTCTGTTTCGTAGACGTCCACGTTCGGCGCCCAGGCGCGTCTGTAGGTCGCCGGAGCCGATCTGCGGAAGATCCGTTGGACGATGTCGTCCATCTGGCGCTCGAGAGCCTCGAAAACCGGATCTTTCCCTCGAAGTTCGCGCAGCTGAGCGCGCACGTCTCGTGGCATCTCCCCGAATATACTCAGGTCGAGTAGTGCATCAGTCGGCCCGGGGCAACGGGGTTCCGAGCCGTTTCGTGCTGACGGGAGAAGAAGCTGTGGCCGCCAAGGCGGTTCAAGAGATCGAGCAGGTAGTCATCCGTTTCGCCGGTGATTCGGGTGACGGGATGCAGGTCACCGGCGACCGGTTCACGAACGCCACAGCCGTCCTCGGCAACGACCTGGCCACCCTTCCCGACTTCCCGGCCGAGATCCGCGCCCCCGCCGGCACGCTCTTCGGCGTCTCCGGCTTCCAGCTGCACTTCGCCGACCACGACATCCTGACGCCCGGTGACGCGCCGAACGTGCTCGTCGCCATGAACCCCGCCGCGCTGAAGACCAACCTTTCCGACCTGCTCGCCGGCGGAACCTTGATCGTCAACACGGACGCCTTCGACGACCGCAACCTCGCCAAGGCCGAGTACACCTCCAACCCGCTCACCGACGGGTCCCTCTCCGGCTACGAGGTGTTCGAGGTCCCGTTGAACAAGCTCACCCTTGGTGCACTCGCGGGGATCGAAGGGTTGACGCAGAAGGACATGCTCCGCTCGAAGAACATGTTCGCCCTCGGCCTTTTGTCGTGGATGTTCTCGCGACCCACCGACGGCAGTGAGCATTGGATCCGGGAGAAGTTCGGGAAGCAGCCGGCCGTCGCCGAGGCCAACAGTCGCGCCTTCAAGGCCGGTTTCGCGTTCGGCGAGACCACCGAGGTCTTCACGCACAGCTTCGTCGTGAAACCGGCGACGCTCGAGCCTGGGACGTACCGCAACGTCACGGGCAACGTGGCTCTCTCCCTCGGCCTGGTGGCGGCGAGCGTTCGCTCCGGGCTCGACCTGGTCCTCGCCGGCTATCCCATCACGCCGGCCTCCGACATCCTCCACGAGCTCTCGCGGCACAAGGCCTTCGGCATCAAGACCATGCAGTGCGAGGACGAGATAGCGTCCGCCGGCGCGGCGCTCGGCGCCTCGTTCGCCGGCGCGCTGGGCACGACGGTGACGTCCGGGCCCGGCCTCGATCTGAAGTCCGAAACTATAGGCCTCGCGATCTCCGTCGAGCTGCCGCTGCTCGTGCTCGACATCCAGCGGGCCGGTCCATCGACGGGCATGCCCACCAAGACAGAGCAGGGCGACCTGCTCCACGCGATGTTCGGCCGCCACGGCGAGGCCCCGCTGCCCATCGTGGCCCCGGCGACACCGGCCGAATGCTTCGACATCGTCATCGAGGCGGCGCGGATCGCGTTGAGGTATCGCACGCCGGTCATCGTCCTGTCCGACGCGTTCCTGGCCACGGGGTCGGAGCCCTGGCGCATCCCCGACGTCGACGGCCTGCCTGACCTGACCCAAGCGTTCTCCTTCGCGACCGAGACGAACCGCGACGGCGAGTTCTGGCCGTTCCTACGCGACGAGAAGACCCTGGCCCGTCCGTGGGCCATCCCCGGCACGCCGGGCCTCGAGCACCGTATCGGCGGCATCGAGAAGTCCGACGGCAAAGGCGACATCTCCTACGACCCGGACAACCACCACCAGATGACGCTCCTGCGCGCGCAGAAGATCGCCGGCATCGCCGCGGACATCCCGGCCCTCGAGGTCAACGACCCGGACGGCAACGCCGAGATCCTCGTGCTTGCGTGGGGGTCGACCTTCGGTCCTGTGCGGGCGGCCTGTCGCAGGCTCCGCAAGAAGGGCCACGCGGTGGCCCACGCCCACCTGCGCCACCTGAACCCGTTCCCGTCCAACCTCGGTGAGGTGCTGAGCCGGTACCGCCGGGTGGTCGTCCCCGAGAACAACCTCGGGCAGCTCCTCAAGCTCATCCGGGCCGAGTTCCTCGTGGACGCCCGGGGTTACCACAAGGTCGCAGGCGTCCCGTTCAAAGCCGCCGAGCTCGAAGCCGAGATCGGCTCATACGTCGAAGGATCGCGATGACGAACGGCAACGGCAACGGACAAGGCGTCCACGTCCAGCTCACGAAGAAGGACTACGAATCCGACCAGGACGTCCGGTGGTGTCCGGGCTGCGGCGATTACGCGATCCTGGCCACCGTCCAGTCCTACGTGCCCGAGCTGAATCTGCCGCGCGAGAACATCGTCTTCATCTCGGGTATCGGTTGCGCGGCTCGGTTCCCGTACTACATGGAGACGTACGGGTTCCATTCGATCCACGGCCGGGCGCCCGCGCTCGCCACAGGTGTGGCCGTCGCGCGTCCCGATCTCGAGATCTGGGTGGTCACAGGGGACGGCGATGCGCTGTCGATAGGCGGGAACCATCTGATCCACGCCATGCGACGCAACGTGAACCTGACGGTCCTCATGTTCAACAACCAGATCTACGGGCTGACGAAGGGCCAGTACTCACCGACCTCCGAGCCCGGGAAGGTCACGAAGTCGACGCCGGCCGGATCGGTCGATTACCCCTTCGACCCGATTGCGATCGCGCTCGGCGCCGAGTCTTCTTTCGTCGCCCGGTCGATCGACGTCGAAGCGAAGCACCTGCAGGACATCCTGCGGCGCGCCCACGAGCACAAGGGGTCGACCTTCATCGAGATCCTCCAGAACTGCAACGTCTTCAACGACGGCGCGTGGTCCGACCTCACCGAGAAGGCGACGAAGGCCGACTTCCAGCTCGTCCTCGAGCACGGCAAGCCCCTCGTTTTCGGCAAGAACCGCGACAAGGGCATCCGCCTGAACCCCCGCCTCGAGCCCGAGGTGGTGAAGCT
>JBOGXL010000059.1:0-5661 GCA_050694575.1 Actinomycetota bacterium
GGCGGCATCTTCTGTGACCGGCGGGTGCTCCGAGAGCTGGCAGACCGTCTCGCCCAGCGGTTCACCGTCATCAACTACGACCGGCGCGCGCGCGGCGAGAGCGACGACACCCTCCCCTACTCGGTCGCCCGGGAGATCGAGGACATCGACGCGCTCATCGAGGCCGGCGGCGGCACGGCCGCGGTGTACGGACACTCCTCCGGCGCGGCCCTCGCCCTGCGAACCGCTGCGTCCGGACTGCCCGTGACCCGTCTCGTGCTGCACGAGCCGCCGTACTCCTCAGACGACGAGGCGAGCCGCAACGCGGCGCGCGTTATCTCGGCGGCGATACGCACGGCCATCGCCGAGGACCGGCGCGGCGACGCGATCAAAGCCTTCTTCGCCGACCAGGACATGCCGGCCGACGTGCTCGAAGGCATGGCCAACGACCCGGGCATGCTGTCCATCGCGCCGACGATGGCCTACGACATCGAGGTCATGGGAGACGACACCGGCGGCGGGATCCCGGTGGACCTCGTTCGCGATCTCTGGGTCCCCACGCTCGTACTCGCCGGTGACGCCAGCGGCGACTTCTTCATGGACACCGCGACGCACCTCGTGGAGCTGCTGCCCGACGCCAACCTCACCATCCTCGCCGGCGCGGACCACGGAGCTCGGGCCGATCTGGTCGCGCCGGTCGTCGCCGGATTCCTGACGGGCGCGTGGATGGGGGCGGCCTAGCGTTCCCTGAGGCCGTCTGCCCCACGCCGGTCTCGCCGTCTAGCTCGCACCTTGCCAGACATCGATCACATCCAGCTCGTTCTCGTGAGGCGGCGGCATCGTTCCGGTGATCCCCACATCGGCCAGCACCTTGGCCACCGCCGGACGGACGCGATCGTTACGGAAGCGCTCCCAAGCCTCCCTCGAGTCCCAAACCTCGAAGTGACGGAGACCGCCTTGGGTGCGGACCACGAAGTGGACGACGAGACCACTCGGCAGCTCCTCGCCGATCTGAGCCTTCACCTTCCGATACATGTCCGCGTCCCCTGGTACTTCGTAATCGACGGCATACATGGGATCCTCCTTCCCTATCGGGTACAATTACCTTTATCCAATACAGGAGTATGCACTGAAATGAGCCGCCCCGCCAAGACCACACGCCGCTACAGCTCGACGAGGCGCCGGGAGCAGGCCCGTCAGACGCAGGCGGCCGTCCTCGCTGCTGCTCGGCGCCTGTTCCTCGAGAAGGGGTACGGCGACACCACCGTCGCCGCGATAGCGGGTGCAGCCGATGTCTCGGTCGAAACGATCTACAAGGCTTTCGGGAACAAGGAAGGTCTCCTCAAAGCCGTCGTGGACGTGGCGATCGTCGGCGACGACGAACCCGTCCCGATGCTGCAACGGGAACTCGTCCGGACGATCGAAGCCGAGCCCGATGGCATCGAGAAGCTGCGCATCTACGGCGGTCACCTGGCGCGAAGCGCACCACGACGAGCACCTCTCGAGCTGCTCGCTCGGGCGGCCGCCGCCACGGATCCCGGCGCCGGTCGCGTGTGGGCACGGTTACAGGACGAGCTCCTGGCGGGGATGACGGCGTTCGCGCGTCACCTTCGAGACGCCGGATGCCTTCGCGACGGCATCTCGCTGAACGAAGCACGCGACGTCCTGTGGATGTACGTGTCGGCCGACGTCTTCGACCTCCTCGTTCGGCAGCGGGGCTGGTCCTCCAGGCGGTACGGACGGTGGGTGTCCGAAGCTCTGGCGGCGGCTCTACTACGGTAGTTGGTATCACAGGACGATCACCGCAGGTGAGCACCGTCGGTTTGGCGCTGTCGGGTGGAGGGTTCCGCGCCGCGTTCTTCGAGCTCGGCGCCTTGGCGTGGCTCGCCGAGAACCGCAAGCTCATGGACGTCGGCGCGATCTCCTCTGTCTCCGGGGGGTCGATCCTCGCGGCGTTGTACCACCTGCACGTCAAAGAGCTGCTCGAAGCCAAGCACGATGGCGACGTCCGCCACGAGGATTACGTCGACATCGTCGAGCGAACGCACCTCAAGCTCGTCGCCGCCGTCCAGACGAACCTCAGGCTGCGCACGTTCGCACGGTTCCGCAGCAACGTGCGCATGTTCTGGACCACCTACTCTCGGACGGATCGCCTCGGAGATCTCCTCGACACCGCGCTCTACCGGGCCGGGCCTTCGGCGGGCATGCGGAAGATGGTTCACCTCGCCATCAACCCCAAGGACGGCAACTTCGACAACAACACCCGTCGCGCGAAGCTCCCCGAGCTGATCCTGAACGCGACGGTGCTCCAGACCGGCCGCCGCTGGGAGTTCACGCAGGCCGGGCTGGGCGAGCCGTCAACCGAAGACGAGGCCGCCGTAGGCACACCACAGGTGCTCGTCCCCTTCCGGCCCTACGCCGACTTCGCGGGGGCCGACATGCCAGGCTCGTTCGCGCCTCCGAGCGACTTCGAGGTGGGCTACGCCGTGGCCGCATCGGCGGCCGTGCCGGGGATCTTTCACCCCATGACCGTCTCCGGCGTGACGCCTGAAGGTGCGCCGACTCCGCTTCTCGTTGACGGCGGCGTCGTCGACAACCAGGGTGTCGACGCATTGCTGTCTCGCGGCGTCGAGACGATGATCGCCGTGGACGCCGGAGGCCAGCTCACGGCCGACACCAAGGTTCGCGCGGGAGTCTTGTCGAGCGTGTTCCGGTCGAGCGACATTCAGTACGGCCGCGTGCGATACGCCCAGCTCATCCGGATGTACGAACGGGGTCCGGCGCGGAACCGCATCGTCCACATCCGGCTGCCGGGGATCGGCGAGCCCGCGGCGGGCCCCGTTCAGCAGATCCGAACTGACCTCGATGCCTTCAGCGATATCGAGGTTGCCTACCTCATGCGCCACGGGTATCGCGCCGCCGCCGACGTCATGACTCCCGATGACAACCCCATCGACGGCGGATTCGACTTCAACGATCCGGCACTTGACCCTCCGTCGAAGCGAGTGGTCAAGCGTCTGTCCGTCGGACGAAGGCAGCTGGGGAAGGTCTTCAGCATGTCGCTACTCGCTTGGCTCGCCACGCTCGTGTTCGGCGCGGCGCTGCTCGCTCTCGCGTCCCCCTTCCTCGACGGCGTGTACTCGCTGCTGACTAGGGACGTCCACGTCTGGGTGTTGCTCGCCGTCATCGCGGGCGGTGTGCTGTACCTGCGTATGAGGTGGGTGCGCAAGCTCGTCGGAGGGTTACCGTTGGTGCGGCAGATCTCTTGGGATTGGCTCGTGGGGATCGCGCGCATGCTTGCAGCCGTTCTCAGCTGGGTCTTCGTAGGGTTCTCCTTGCTCGTCCTCAACCCGCTGTTCCTTCGCGCCGGGAAGCTGGACAGGCCGTGAGCGCGGCCTCGCGTCCGTCCGGGCACGTCGCGTTCCTGTTCACCGACCTCGAGGGAAGCACGCGCGCGTGGGAGCAGGCCCCCGCGGAGATGAACACCGCGCTGGTCGCGCACGACCAGATCATGCGCGCGGCCATCGACGACGCCTCCGGCGCCGTCTTCTCGACGGCGGGCGACGCCTTCGCCGCGGCCTTCGCCTCGTGCAGCGAGGCCCTGGCCGCCGCCGTGGACGCCCAGCGCCGGCTCCACGACGTCGCGTGGACGGGCGGGGTCGCGCCGAAGGTGCGCATGGGCATCCACGTCGGCACCGCTTTCGAGCGCGACGAGAACTACTTCGGACCCAGCGTCAACCGGACCGCACGGCTGATGAGCTGCGCGCACGGAGGACAGGTGGTCATCTCCAACGAAGCGCTGGCGACCATCGGAACGCTGCCTTCCGGCATCGAGACCTTGGATCTCGGCTCCCACTGGCTCCCCGACCTTCCCGAGCCCATGGCGATCGCGCAGGTCGTCGTCGAAGGGTTGCGCCGGGACTTCCCGCCGCTGGAGACGCTCTCGCCTCCCCCGCCCCGCGTTCCTCTGTACCGGACGACGTTCGTCGGCCGCCAGGAGGAGCTCGCCAAGCTGACGAGTCTCGTCGCCGACGTCGCGCTCGTGACTATCGTCGCTCTCGGCGGCACGGGCAAGACGCGGCTCGCCTACAAGGCCGCCACGGCCATGGCCGAGGAGTTCGCCGACGGCGTGTTCGCCATCGAGCTGGCCGACGGGGGCCCGGACGACGTCGCCGCCCGCGCCTCCGAGGCGGTTCTCGGCGAGACGCCGATCGCGCTCAACGAGGACGCCACCGATCCGGCGCGAGCGCTCGTCTCGTACCTATCGGATCGCGAGGCGTTGCTCGTCGTCGACAACTGCGAGCACGTCCTCGACGCCGCGCGCACGCTCATCTCGTCGATCATCGCTGGATGCCCGTCCGTGAAGGTCATCGCGACGAGCCGGGAGGTGCTCGGGCTGTCCGGCGAGACGGTTCTTCCGCTGCACCCGCTGCCGCACGAAGGCGACGTCCCGCCGGCCGTCGAGCTCTACCTGGAGCGAGCGAGCGCGGCCAAGGCCGACCTCGAGCTCGACGCCGACGAAGTGGCGGCCGTGCAGGAGACGTGCAAACGCCTCGAGGGCCTGCCGCTGGCCGTCGAGCTCGCCGCCGCGCGCGTGCGGACGCTCACGCCGAGCAAGATCCTCGCGCGGCTCACGGACTCGATGGACGTCCTCAAGCAGCGCACGGCCGAGGGGCCCGACCGCCACCGGTCGCTCGAAGCCGCCATCTGGTGGTCGTGGAACCTGCTCGACGCCGAGGAGCAGCGCCTCCTCGCGCGGATGTCCGTCTTCGTCGGCGGGCTCGGGCTCGAAGCGCTGGAGGCGACCCACCCGGCCGGCGCGGACCTCGACGTGATCGACGGGCTCGAGTCGCTCGTCGACAAGTCGCTCGTCGTGAGCGACGGCGACCGATACCGGCTCCGGGAGCCCATCCGCCAGTTCGCGGCCGCGCGCCTTGCCGAGATGGACGGTGTCGAGCCCGCGCACGACGACCACCTGAAGCACTTCTACGGGCTCGCGAAGTCCGCCGTCCCCGACCTCGACGGCGCGGCGGAGACGACCGTGCTCGCCGCGCTCCAGCGCGACCACGACAATCTCCTGGCGGCGATCGATCGTGCGCGAGACCGGGGGGACATCGGTACGGCCGTCCGCTTGGCGGCGCGCCTGCACGTGTACTGGGAGGAGACGGGGCACCTCAGCGTCGGCCTCCGCGTCCTGGAATCGATCGTCGAGCGCGCGCCCAACGACCCGAACGTCTTCCCGGCCCTCGCGATCATCACGTCGTACGCATCGATGTGCGGCGACCTGCCGCGCGGCGAGGAGCTCGGCGCGCTGATGCACGCGGCCATCGACGGCGGCGGGCTGCCGCCGCGCATCGAGGGACAGATCCGCTTCAACCTCGCCTTCGTCGACATCGCCGCCGGCCGCATGGACGCCTCGATCGACCTGTGGCGCACGTCCGGTGAGCAGCTGACCGATGAAGACCCGGCCTTCGCGCGCAACGCGTTGTGGTGCTCGGCCTACGTCTCGACGATGGCCGAGCGCCTCGAGCAGGCCAAGGCGCTGTTCGCCGCCGCCGAGGCCGTCCCCGGAACCCCCGCCGTTTGGTTCCCGCCGATGCTCGACCTCATGTACCGCGTCATCGCGGCGCTCGAGGGCGAGGACGAGATCGTCCCGATCGAGCGCCGCATCAAGGAGATCGA
>JBOGXL010000060.1:0-5678 GCA_050694575.1 Actinomycetota bacterium
AGCGTGGGCCTCGAGGACCTCATCTCCACCTACGAGAGCGCGATCCCATCGTTGATGGATCGATGAAGCGCCTGCTCGGCGCGGTAGTGACGCTCGCCCTCACATCCTCGTGCATCTTCGGCGGCTCACCCCAGGATGCCGCCGACGAGCTCGCCGACCTCGCGGCGCGCGTTATGGAGACCGAGTTCGCGGCCATCTACCGCTACCAGCTGACCGGTCCCCTGGCGCCGTCGCTGCGCACGCGTCTCGAGATCGTGCAGAGCCCGCCGACCTCGCTGCGGAAGTACGAGACGGCAACACCGGACGAGTCCGGAAAGCTCGTGAGCCTCCGAAGCTGGCAGGTTCACAATGCCCGGGGTGACTACGCCTGCACCGACTACGAGAGCCTCGGTGTGCGCTGTGTGGCCAACCCCATCGCCAGCGGCACCTTCGGCCAGGCGCAGATCGACGAGTTCTTCGACACGCCCAGGGGCCAGGACGCGTTCTCTTCGGTCCGGAAGTCGACGAGGCGATTCCGGATCCTCGGCGAGCAAGGGACGTGCTTCGAGGCCGTACCCGTCACGCCTACCGAGCCGCCCATCGCCTCTCCCCAGCCGGTAGTGACGCCCGAGCGCTTCCGTTACGAGCTGTGCTTCGCCGAGGACGGGATCCTTCTCAGGGGGCGGCGGACGATCCTCGAGGACGTGGAGGGCGGCCGGCAGCGGGAGGTTGTGGTCGAGGCGGTCTCGATCTCCCGTGTGGTCGAGCCCGACGAGCTCCGCCTCCCGGGGCCCGTGGTAACGGCCGAGGACATCAGGAGCTGATGACCCCGTCGGATAGACTGACCTTGGGTCGTCAGTCGGAGTCGAGAAGCATCACCCTCGGAGGCACGTTTGAGCGCGCCGTTCGATAGCCCCCGTGAGGCCTGCGGCGTCTTCGGCGTCTACGCGCCGGAAGAGGACGTCGCTCGTTTGACGTACTTCGGTCTGTTCGCGCTCCAGCACCGCGGACAGGAGACGGCCGGCATCGCCGTCGGCGACGGACAGGACATCCTCGTCTACTCCAAGCTCGGACTCGTCGCTCAGGTCTTCGACGAGAAGGTCCTGGATGGGCTCACCGGCACCCACGCCATCGGGCACGTCCGGTATTCGACGACGGGATCGTCCGGTCGTGTCGAGAACGCTCAGCCGGCCTTCGCCACGAGACGCGACGGCGGCGGCATCGCGCTGGGGCACAACGGCAACCTCGTGAACCCCCTCGAGCTCGCCCGCGAGGTCGAGGCGTTGGGTATCGAGATGGAGGCGACCACCGACTCGCACCTCATCGCCGCCCTTCTCGCGCAGGAAGAGACGTCCGATCTCGTCGAAGCGTTCAAAGCCGTCGCCCCGCGGCTGAGCGGCGCCTACACGATGACGATGATGGACGAGCATCGCGTCATGGGCGTCCGGGACCCTCACGGTGTGCGTCCGCTGGTGATCGGCCGGCTGCCCTCCGGCGGGTGGGTCTTCGCGTCCGAGACGTGCGCGCTGGACATCGTCGGTGCCGACTACATCCGGGACTGCGAACCGGGTGAGCTCGTCGTGTGCGACGAGGAAGGACTCCACAGCTTCCAGATCGCCGAGCCGACGCCGCGCCTATGCGTTTTCGAGTTCGTCTACTTCGCCCGTCCCGACTCGAACCTGTTCGGGCGCAACGTCTACGAGGTCCGCCGGGCCATGGGCAAGCAGCTCGCCGACGAGGCCCCGGCCGATGCCGACATCGTCATCCCCGTGCCCGAGACGGCGACGGCCGCCGCGCAGGGCTATGCCGATCGGTCCGGGCTCCCGTACGCCGAAGGCTTCGTCAAGAACCGCTACGTCGGGCGGACGTTCATCCAGCCGACGCAGTCGCTGCGCGAGCACGGCGTCCGCATGAAGCTCAACCCGTTGCCCGAGGTGATCGAAGGCAAGCGCCTCGTCGTCGTGGACGACTCGATAGTCCGCGGTACCACGACGCGCGAAACAGTCGAGATGCTCCGCCGCGCCGGAGCGCGCGAGGTGCACATGCGCGTGAGCTCACCGCCCATCCAGTGGCCGTGCTTCTACGGCATCGACACGGCCAACCGCGACGAGCTGATCGCGGCGTCGCGCGACGTCGAGGGGATCCGCGAGTTCATAGGCGTCGACTCGCTCGGCTACCTCTCGGTGGACGGGATGCTCATCTCGACGGGTGTCCCCACTGAGCGCTTCTGTCACGCGTGCTTCTCGGGCGGCTACCCGATCGGGATCCCGGAGGAGACCGCCCGGACGAAGAACGTGCTGGAAGCGCCGAGGACGACCAACGACGAAGGTGCACGGCGGTTGCCCGTGTCGGCCGCCGTTGTGGAATCGACACTGCCGGGGATCCCCGAGCGCGAGTGACGTCTTACCGGGAGTCCGGCGTCGACCAAGACGCCGCCGATGCGCTCGTTCCGATCTTCGCCAAGCATGCGGCTCGGACGCGTCGGCTCGAGGTAGCCGGAGACGTCGGCGGGTTCGCCGGGCTCTTCTCGCTCGCCGATCTCGCCGAGCGCGGCTACGACCGTCCGGCCCTCGTGGTGTCGACGGACGGTGTTGGCACCAAGGTCGAGCTTTTGCGCGAGGCAGGCCAGCATCGCACGGCCGGATGGGACGCCGTGGCGATGAACGCCGACGACGTTGTGTGCGCGGGAGCCGAGCCCCTCGTGTTCGTCGACTACGTCTCCATCGAGAAGCTCGACCCGGACGTCGTGGCCGAGATCGTCGCCGGTGTGGCCGACGGATGCGTCGAGGCCGGCTGTGCGCTGCTCGGCGGCGAGACGTCACAACATCCAGGCGCGATGCTGCCCGGAGGCTACGACGTCGTCGGGACCTGCGTGGGAGTCGTCGACGTGGACCGCGTGTGGGGGCCGGACCGTGTCCGCGCGGGCGACGACGTGGTCGCGCTCGCTTCGAACGGACTGCACGCCAACGGCTACGCGCTCGTTCGTCGTCTGCTGGAGGCGTCCGGCGCGAGTGCCGGAGACGAGCTGCTGGCGCCGACGGCGATCTACGCGCGCAAGGTGCTGGCCCTCGCCGAGCAGGTGGAGATCCACGCCGCTGCGCATGTGACGGGCGGCGGCATCCCCGGCAACCTGGCCCGCGCGCTGCCCGACGGCCTCGGCGCGACGGTGGAGCTTTCGTCGTGGGAGCGTCCGCCCGTCTTCGATCGGCTGGCCGAGCAGGGAGTGTCCGAGGACGAGCTGCGGTCGACGTTCAACCTGGGGGCCGGGATGCTCGTGCTCACCCCGGACGGCTCGAGCGCCGTCGCCGTGTTGAGCGACCTCGGCGTGTCGGCGTGGGTCGCCGGTCGCGTCGCCGCGGGATCCGGAGTGGAGCTCGGATAGAGGACCTTGGCGTCTCGTCGAGTCTTGCGATGTGGAATCGTCAACTACTCAGAGCTGCGGTCGAGGAGGACGAGGATGGAGCCCGAGCACCCTTCGCTGGGGGCGCTGGTCGGTGACTGGACGACGGAGATGACACACCGACTGCTTCCCGATTCCGTGCTCCGGGGACGCAGCACCTTCGAGCTGCTCGAGGGCGGGAAGTTCCTCCTCCAACGAGAGCACTTGGACCATCCCGAGTTCCCGGACTCCTCACATGCCGTTATCGGCGGCGCAGGCGCGGACGATCTTCGGATGCACTACTTCGACTCGCGCGGTGTGGTCCGCATCTTCGAGATGACGATCGACGCAGGTGTCTGGACGTTTGTCCGCAGCAAGACCGACTTCTCGCCGCTCGAATTCCATCAGCGGCTCACTTGGACGCTGAGCGAGGACGGCCAAACGATGGCCGCGCTCGGCGAGATCTCCCAAGACGGCGTGACGTGGGAAGAGGACATCAACGTCACCTATCGCCGAACTTAGGATCCGGACCTTGGCGTCGATCCGGGCCTCGAGCTGCGCCCAGCGGACGCCGTCGCCCGCGCCTTGCCTGAGCTCGTCGAACCAACCGGTTGCGAAGCAGAACGAGCGCCGTGCGCTTGATGGGCTCGGGTGGTGCGTCGAAGCCGTGGGTGTAGTGCAGGACGGCGTTGCCGAGGCCCAACGGCCGGAGCGCGTAGTGCCAGAGGGGTTAAACGAACGTTCGCTTGACACCAAGCGAACGTTCGTTTAGCGTCGTTCGGTGAGCACCCGTGAGCGGCTCCTCCAAACCGCCCTCGCCGTGTTCGCCGAGCACGGCACAGACGGCGGGTCCATGCGCGAGATCGCGCGTCGAGCCGGTGTCAATGTAGCTACCGCCTATCACCATTTCGGCTCGAAGCGCGAGATGTTCCTCGCGATCTTCCAGGAGCTCGGCTTCCTCGATCGTCCGGAGGACACGTCGTGGATCACCCCGGACATGGAGCCGGCGGAGGTGCTCGAGAGCCTGTGCCTCGGTGCCTGGGTCCTCATGAGCGGCGGCGCCGACGTCTTGCGCCTCGCCATCGCCGAGCTCATGAAGGGTGACTCCGAGGTGCGGTCGGTGTTCGAGGCGTGGCGCGAGCAAGGCGACAAGTATCTGCGCGACGCACTCGTCCAAGGCCGTCTGGCGACGGAGGGAAACGCCGAACGTCGTGCCTGGGTCCTCCGGCAAGTGATCTGGGCAACGTTCATCTCGGAGCTGCTGGCCGAAGGGTTCGCCGCCGAAGAGCTCCAGCGACGGGCGCGGGATACCGCGACGACGCTGCTCGAGGGAGGGTGGCGATGACGCGCCGCTCGGGGATCGCCTCGCTCGTTGCCGCGATCTCGGTGGTGTTCCTCGCGGCCGGCTTCGTGTACCTGCGCGGCGGATCGACGCCCGTCGGCGTGGGCTCGGCCGTGGAGCGCTTCCGGAAGCAGCGTCCTATCGAGCTGCACGAAGAACGTCCCGCCACGTCCGGACCTGCCGCGACATCCCCGTCGTCGGTTGCTGCGGCGCAGCCCAAAGTGGTGACGGCTGTCACAACGAACTCCGGCGTCAGGCCTCTGCCGTCGGAAGGGGTCTACGTCTACGCGACGACGGGAGGCGACGAGGTCGACGTGCTCGGCGGGAGTCGCCACCAGTATCCGGCCGAGACGACCGTCACCGTCCGGCAGGCGGGTTGTGGTCTCGTCGAGCGTTGGGACGCGCTGGAGGAGCGTTGGGATGAGCGCGAGTCGTGCCGCGCGGCTGATGGCGACACCCTGAAACGTACGACCAGCTTCCACGAGTTCTTCGGCCGCGCCGACAAGCGCACCATGACTTGCAACGGTTATACGTTCGCGGCCGCCTTCGGTCCGGGCTCGAAGTGGTCGTCGCGTTGCGCGTCGGACAACACAACTGTCGATCTCGACCTCGAGGCGATCGGTTGGGAGGAGCTCGAGGTGGGCGGGAGCACGGTCCGGACCCTGCACGTCCGAGTGACGGGAAGGATCTCCGGCGAGCAGGTCGGCTCGCTGGTGCGCGATGTTTGGGGTTCGGCCGACTCCGGCATCGTGGTGCGGGAGAAGTCGACGCTCACGAGCTACAGCAACCAGCCCGTCTTCGGCCGGACGCGCTATCACGAGAGCTACGAGAACCGTCTGAAGTCACTCGAGCCGCGGAAGTAGCCCTACGTCGATCCGACGAGGTCCCGTCCGCGGGGGCCGAGCTCGCGAACGTCGCCGCTGCGGCGCGTGATGCCTGTCGCGTCGAAGCGTTCGAGCAAGGGAACGGCGTACTTGC
>JBOGXL010000061.1:0-3646 GCA_050694575.1 Actinomycetota bacterium
TCCGGGAGCTCACCGACGGTTCCCTGCGCAAGGCCGACGTGGCCTTCTCCAGCGCCCCACTCCCGTGGAGCGCCACCTGGTTCTGATCCACATCTAGACCGACCTCGCGGCGGGTGCGGGTAGCCAGGTCTCCGCCCAGGCCGCCACGGCACGGACGACGGGCACGAGCGCCTCGCCGGCCTCCGTCAACGTGTAGTCGACGCGCACCGGGGTGCACGGCGTGACGGCGCGCGTCACCAACCCTTCGGTTTCGAGTTCCTTGAGCCGTTCCGAGAGCAGGCGGTCGCTCAGCCCCGGGACGGTGTGTGCGATGTCGTTGAACCGGGTACGCCCGGCCATGAGGGCCCGGAGGATGGCGCCCGTCCACCGTCGACCGAGGATCTCGATGCCCCGGCGGTACACGTCGCAGAAGGGGGAGAGAGCTTCCATCACCTCATTCTCGCTTCGGATTAGCCGCTTGACAATCATTAGCTACATACTTATAGTAGCTTATGGAACGTAAGTGGTCAACGAGGAGGTGTGACAGATGGATGTTGGTCTCTTGATCCTGAGGCTGGCCGTCGGCGGGTTGTTCATCGGCCACGGCACTCAGAAGCTGTTCGGCTGGTTCGGCGGCTTCGGCCTGAAGGCCAGCGGCGGCTTTTTCGAGTCGATCGGCTATCGCCCGGGGCCGTTCATGGCGCTGATCGCCGGGGCCACCGAGGTGCTCGGTGCGATCTTCATCGCGAGCGGTTTCCTGACGCCTCTGGGCGCGGCCATGGTCATCGGCGTGATGCTCAACGCGATAGTTTCCGCGAAGCTCTCGCAGGGTCTGTTCAACGGCTACGAGCTCGAGCTGCTCTACGCGATCGCGGCGGTGTCGCTGGCGTTCGTCGGGCCGGGCGCCTACTCGGTCGACGCTGGGATCGGCTGGGACCTCGCGGGCACCACGTGGGGTCCGGCCGCTTTGGGCCTCGGCGTCGTGACGGGCGTGTTGACCCTCGCCTCGCGGCGAACGGTGCAACCGGCGATCCCCGAGATGGAGCGTCGCGCGGCGTAACGATCCACCCACCCAACTAGAAAAGAGGGAGCCTCCCAGGCTCCCTCTTTCTCGTTACGGCATGGTCAGCGTCGCCGTTTCCGCGCCGCGGGCTTGCGTTTGACGCCGGTACGGCCTCGCGCCGCGCCCTTCGCTTTGGGTCGTGCGGCTCGTGGCCGGCGTGCGCTCGCCGCACGCGTCGATCGCGTCGGAGCCGCGCTCTGCGGCGCCGGTGCTTGCAGGACCACGTCTACGTCGCCGGTTCGCTTGGGGGCCGAGATGGTCAGCGAGTAACCGGACCCCTCGGCGAGATACGCAACGTCGAAGTTGATCCTGCTGCGATTACTCGGTTCGACCGAGCCGATGATCGCTCCTCGAAGGGCGCTGTCGATGAGCGGTGGGATCGCTTTGAAGAAGCTCACCTCCGACGCGTCGAGCTTGTAACCGGCGATCTGGACGACTTCGTAGAGCGATTTCGCGTTGGTCAGCGCATTCCGTGCGGGAACGAGGTTCCGCTTGTCGTTGGGCAGCTCTCTGAGGCGCGTGCGGATATGACGAACGACCCTCCACCCCATGTCTGCCCCCTTGCTGGCTCTCGGCCACCTACCCGGCGGAGTATAGAGGCCGGGACAGAGAGGACGCGACGCTGGCAACGATGGATCTACCCCGCGTGCACTATGCCGTCGCCGCCGACGGCGTGGGCATCGGCTACTCGATGGTCGGCGACGGCCCTCCGCTGCTGTACGTGCGGGGACTGAACAGCCACGCACAGCGGGTCTGGGACGATCCGTGGCGACGGCAG
Source organism: Actinomycetota bacterium (assembly GCA_050694575.1). Lineage (GTDB taxonomy): Bacteria > Actinomycetota > JAICYB01 > JAICYB01 > JAICYB01 > JBOGXL01. Next base: position 1,821 of record JBOGXL010000061.1, read on the forward strand.
TACCTGCGTGCACTCGCACATGCGTTCACCGTGATCACCTTCGACGCGCGCGGAAATGGGCTTTCGGATCCGGTGGACGCCGTCGATCTCCGAGGTTTGGTCCTCGATGTCGAAGCGGTGGCCGACGACCTCGGCAGCGAGCGATTCTTCGTCCACGGTCAGGGTTTCGGCAGCCCTGTCGCTATCGCATTCGCCGCACAGAAACCGGAGCGTGTCGACCAGCTCATCCTCTATTGCGCTTACCTGAAGGGAAGCGACCTCTACATCCCGGACTTCTTCATGGATGCGCTGCGCGAGAGCCCGCAAACCGCCACGGCGATCATGGGGCATGCGACCTATCCGGACGCGGACAAGCTTCCGGGACGGCTGCTGTCGCCATCGAGCCTGGCGACGACACCGGAAACCGCCATCCTCTTCTTCGAGCAGGCGCGAATGGTCGATGTCGCCGATCTCGCGCCGCTGGTACGGGCACCCACCCTCGTGATGCAGCCGACGGCCAATCGCGTCATCCCCTTGGAGCTCGGCGAACAGGTGGCCGAACGGATAGCCGGCGCTGTACTCGTCCAGATCTCTTCGGGGTCTTACAACCCCTGGGCGCAGGAAGCACTTGATCCGACGCTGACGGCGGTAGCGGAGTTCTCGGGGCGCCGGATACCGCTTATGCCGGCGCCGAGCTTGAAGGCGGTGCTGGTGACGGACCTGGTCGGGTCGACGGAGATGACTCATCGCCTCGGCGAGGAACGCGCCCGAGAGCTGTTCCGGGCTCACGACGGGATAGTGAGCGTGGCACGCAAGAAGCATCGAGGGGTGGAGGTAAAGCACACCGGCGACGGCCTGATGGTGCAGTTCGACGAGCCCTCGTCGGCCGTCGAATGTGCGGTCTCGATACAGGAGCTTCTGCAGGACCACAACGAATCCGTGTCAGATGACCCCGTTCACGTTCGCCTCGGGATCGCCTTCGGTGAGGTCGTCGAGGAACACGAAGGACTGTTCGGCACCACCGTTGTGTTGGCCGTCCGCATCATGGACAAGGCCGACTCCGGTCAAGTCTTGGTGTCGGAGTCGGTCTGTGCTGCGTTGGAGGGCCGCTACGACTTCGGTCCGGCCCAGGTCACCGAGCTCAAGGGCTTCCCGGATCCCGTCAACGTCCACGAGCTCCGATGGATGCCGCAGTAGCTACGACTTCGTAGCGAGCGCCACCCCGAAGTCGCCATGCGAGTCCGTCCACCACTGATCGACTCGTAAGCCCGCGGCCGCAAGCTCCGCGCGGATGCCGTCCGGCCGGAACTTCGCGCTGATCTCGGTCAGCATCTCCTCGCCCTCGGTGAACGACACATCCAAGCCGAGCGTGCCGACGTGAGCACGCTGGGCCCTCAGAGAACGGAGCCGCATCTCTATCCACTCCGCGTCTTCGTCGAACGCGGCCACGTGTTCGAACGCGTGCTGGTCGAAGGTCGCGTCGAGCTCTCGGCTAAGCACGCGCAGCACGTTGCGATTGAAGTCCGCCGTCACGCCACGAGCGTCGTTGTACGCAGCCTCGAGGCGATCCACGTCCTTTACCAGGTCGAAGCCGACCAGCAGGAAGTCGCCCGCGTGCGTCGTGGCGGCGAGATCGCCCCAGAATCTCGCCCGCCCTTCGGGGGGGAGGTTGCCTATCGTGCTGCCGAGGAAGGCGATCAGACGCGTGCCGGTGTCGGGGATCGCGTGAAGATGGCGCTCGAAGTCGCCGACCACTGCGTGCACCTCGACGTCCGGGAACTCGTCGTTGATCACCTCGGCCGACCACCGCAGCACGCCTTCGCTCACGTCGAAGGGGACGAAACGAC
>JBOGXL010000062.1:0-3167 GCA_050694575.1 Actinomycetota bacterium
GTCAGCATCCTTCCGGCCGTCGCCGGAGGCTAACCCCGTTGCGCTACGAGTCCCCGCTGGACGCCATAGGCAACACGCCGCTCGTCGGCCTGCCGAACCTGGCCCCCAAGGGGACGAAGCTCTACGCGAAGCTCGAGGGACAGAATCCGACGGGCTCTGTGAAAGACCGCATAGCCAAGTCGATGATCGAGGCGGCCGAACGCGACGGGATCCTCACGGAGGACCGCATCCTCCTCGAGCCGTCGTCGGGGAACACCGGCATCTCGATGGCGATGATCTGCCGCCTCAAAGGGATGCGCCTCGAGATCGTCATGCCCGAGTCCGTCTCGGTCGAGCGCCGCCGCATGATCGAGATGTTCGGCGCGGAGGTACACCTGTCGCCCGGCGACCAAGGGACGAACGGCGCGATCCGCATGGCCGAGGAGATGGACCGCGAGAACCTGAAGTACTGGATGCTCAACCAATACGAGAACGTCGCGAACCCCGCCGCCCACGAGCACGGCACCGGCGAGGAGATACTCCGTGACGCTCCCGACGTCGACATGTTCGTCGCCGGTTTGGGCACGGGCGGGACGATCACCGGCGTCGGACACCGCCTGAAGCGTCACGATGCCGACGTGCGGATCGTGGCCGCGGAGCCGCCGGCGGGTGATCTCGTCCAGGGCTTGCGATCGCTGGACGAGGGCTACATACCGCCCATCCTCGATGCGAGCGTTATCGACAGGAAGTTCATGGTCGCCTCGCGCGATGCCTTTCGCATGACGCGCGAGCTCGCGCAGCGCGAAGGTGTGTTCGCCGGGATCTCGTCGGGGGCCGCGTTGCACGTGGCGCTGCGGGCCATCGAGTCGTTGGGGTCGAAGGTGTGCGTCGTGCTGCTGGCGGACGGTGGGTGGAAGTACCTGTCCACTGGGGTCCACGTCGACGACCCCGAGAAGGTCGAGAAGGACATGGAAGGCCAGATCTGGTGGTAGGGCACGACTGGGGGGTTCGGGGGGCCGCGGAGCGAAGCGAAGCCGCCGCGCGGAGCGCGGCAGCCCTCCGATAAGAACGGCAGCGCGCGGGAGCGCGCAAGAGGTGAGCACGCGTATGCCAGATCGGCCCATAGGGATATTTGATTCGGGGCTTGGGGGCCTAACGGTTGCGCGCGCGGTGATCGACGCGCTGCCGCACGAGTCGATCGTCTACTTCGGCGACACCCAGCGCAGCCCATACGGTCCCAAGCCGCTCGACGAGGTCTGGGGATACGCGAACGAGATCATCTCGTTCCTGCGTGAGCAGGACGTGAAGCTCATCGTCGTGGGATGCAACTCCGCCTCTTCAGCGTTGTGGCGACTGGGGCGTCCGGACCTCGACATCCCCATGATCGGTGTGATCGATCCGCCGGCGCAGACGGCCGTCCGGCTCACGAGGAACAAGCGGATAGGCATCATCGGTACACGAGCGACGATCGAGTCGGGCCAGTACGAGGAAGCCCTGGAACGGACGCGCCAACCGGTGAAGAGGTTCCCGCAACCCTGCCCGCGCTTCGTCGAGCTCGTCGAGCGGGGTGAGACGGTCGGGGCCGACGTGATCCGGATCGCCCACGAATACCTGGACCCCCTCCGGGAGGCCGAGGTGGACACGCTCATCCTCGGATGCACGCATTACCCGCTTCTCGCCGCCGCCATCCAGTACGTGATGGGCCCGGACGTTCTGCTCGTCTCGTCGGCGGAGGAGACGGCGAAGGACGTGTACACCGTCCTCACGGCCAACGGTCTGCTCCGCGAAGAAGGGGAGGCACCGGCCTACGAGTTCCTCGCCTCGGGGGCCGAGGACGAGTTCATGCGCCTCGGTCATCGGTTCCTCGGCCCCGAGATCGGCTCCGTCAAGCGGCATCCACTAGGGTGACGAGCGTGGACGTCACGGTCCTCGGTTGCGGCGCCGCATATCCACGACCCGGCGGAGCGTGCTCGGGTTTCCTGTTCTCGTCCGGGGACACTCATGTGTGGGTGGATGCCGGCAACGGCACCTTCTCACGCCTTCAGCAGGTGATCTCGTACGGCGACATCGCCGCCCTGGTGCTGACGCACGGTCACGCCGATCATGTCGCCGACGTGTTGCCGCTGATGTACGCGCTCGGCTTCGACCCCGTGACGCCGGTAGCCGCGGCGTTGCCGGTGTATGCGCCGGTCGACGTCGAGACCAGCCTCAAATGGCCGCTGGGTGGGAGATCGCTCGAGATGTTCAAGAGCGTCTTCGAGTTCCGCCACATCAAGGAGCCGTTCACGTTCGGCGATATGCGCTTCGCGTCTTTCTCCACCCGCCATCCCGCCGAGACGCACGGGCTCCGTGTGTCGGTCGGCGACAGGTCGGTGGTGTACACGTCGGATACGGCGTTGTACCCGGAGCTCGCCGACGACTGCCGGGACGCCGACGTCCTCATCTGTGAAGCGACTTACGTGGACGGCGTCGAAGCAGCGCCCGGAGTGCACCTGTGGGCGCGACAGGCGGGACAGGTCGCGCGCGATGCGGGGGCCAAGCGACTGATCCTCTCCCACATCTGGTCGACCTTCGATCCCGAGCAGGCGGTGCGGGAGGCGGCCGAAGAATACGACGGCCCCGTCGAGGCCGCGGCCGAAGGCAAGCGCTACACCGTCTGACGCCATGGGCGCACGTCGAGATGGTCGGTCCCCGGACGAGCTGCGCCCCATCCGCATCGAGCGAGCCTTCCTGCCCTTCCCCGAAGGGTCGTGCCTCATCTCCTTCGGACGAACCCAGGTGGTGTGCGCCGCGACGGTCGAGGAAGGTGTACCGCCCTTCCTCGAGGGCACGGGCCGGGGCTGGGTGACAGCCGAGTACTCGATGTTGCCCCGTGCGACGGCCGAGCGAACGCGTCGTGAAGCTTCGCGAGGGCGCCCATCGGGCCGGACGCAGGAGATCCAACGGCTCATCGGCCGCTCCCTGCGTTCGGTGATCGACCTGAAGGCGCTCGGCCCCCACACGATCACCGTGGATTGCGACTGCCTCGTGGCGGACGGAGGCACCAGGACCGCATCCATCACAGGTGGATTCGTCGCGCTCGTCGACGCCATCCGGTCCCTGCGCAACAACGGTGCCATCCGCGCCGAGCCCGTGGTCGACAACGTCGCCGCGGTGAGCGTCGGCGTGCTCGACGGCGACGTGTGTCT
>JBOGXL010000063.1:0-2311 GCA_050694575.1 Actinomycetota bacterium
CTTCTGGTTCGCGTGGAGCCAGTTCCATCCGAGGTCGATGATCTGGCACCCAGCTTGACCCCTCGGGTTAAAACTAGCCGATCAGTTGATCTCGCCGCGGTCCATCAACGACCCTTGCTGCTCACCCGCCGCGGGGGGGCGGAGCGAGCCGCGGTCGGGTGCTGCGGCGAGTTATGCCGTGCGCTGCCCGAGGACGAGGAACGCAGCATTGTCATCAGATTCGAAAGCCGCGAGTCGGTCTGTGCTCGCGCGCAGCTCCAGCTCGATGTCACCGGTGGTGCAATTCCCGAGTCGTACCCACACCACCTTCGGAGGTGGTCCGAGGAGGAACGCGAGTTGGTGAAGGTCCTCGTCCTTAGAAACAATGACGAACAGATTCTCAACCGCATAGTCGAACACAGCCCGATCGCCCGCTCGCTGCATCCCAAGCTCAGAGACGTGGACCGACTCTGGATAGACATCAGCGAGCCTCTCGACCAGCTTGTGCGAGAGGTTCCCATCGAACAGGAGCCTCACCCGTCGGCGACGAGTTTGCGCTCTCTATCAGCCGCGAACGCGATACAAGCTTTGACGTCTTCTGGAGTCAGATCGGGGAAGTCGCTAACAATCTCAGCCTCGTTCATCCCGCTGGCGAGATAGTCAAGTACGTCATAAACTGTGATACGCAGGCCACGGATCGTGGGTTTCCCGCCTCGTTTCCCCGGCTCAATCGTTATGCGCTCCCGATAGTCCATAGCTAAAGAGTACGCCCTTCGATTCCAGGTAACGCAGTCATGTCGGCCCAACGGCCCTGGCGCTGAGCCGCCGCGACGCGTAGCGGAGCGGTCGGCTCCAGCCGCGAGTTGGAGCACGCTACCGGTAGCATCAGACCGATGCCGAACGGCGACAACGTCGACCAGTTCGCTGCATCATTGACGGAGTAGATCACCCGGTAGTCACCCACACGAAGACGCCAAAAACACTTGCGCCTCGCAGCTTGCGTACTCCCGATGGACGGGGCTCGGCCGCCAACGTCTCGATGCGCGATGATTCTCTGACCAAGCTTCCGATCGAGGTCCTCAAGCTCCCTGCGGGCGGAACGAGTGAAGGTGACGCGGCACTCAGGCACCCGATCCGCTAAGGCGCTGCTTCACCTCGTCCAAAGACTCCCGCGGCTCGTCTTATCGCTCGCTGGCCAAGATCGAGTCGTAGATGTCTTCCCACAGCTCACCGTAGACCCTGCATCAAGCATAGAGTGAGGCGCACCCATCCGTGACTTCGTCCAAGCCGGCGCCGTAACTTCGCCGTAAGGTCCTCGCACTACACTCTCGGTGGTGACGACGGCCTTCGTGCTCTCCGGAGGGGGCAACCTGGGCGCGGTCCAGGTGGGCATGCTCCGCGCCCTGTACGAACGGGGCGTCGAACCGGACATCCTTTTCGGGACGTCGGTTGGGGCCCTCAATGCCGCCTTCCTGGCCGGGCGCCCCGGAGAGATCGACGAGCTCGACGACGTTTGGCGCCGCGTCCGGCGCTCGGACGTCTTCCCCTCTCGGCCCCTCGGCGGGATGCTCGGGCTCTTCGGTCGCCGGAGCCACCTTGTCTCCCCCGACGGGCTTCGCCGGCTCGTGCGCAGCAACCTCACCTACAGGCATCTCGAGGACGCTGCGCTCCCGATAACGGTCGTCGCTACCTTCGTGAACGACGGATCCGAAGTGCTCATCTCCAGCGGTGACGCCGTCGACGCGGTTGCCGCGAGCGCGGCGATCCCCGGCGTGTTCCCATCCGTGCGGATCGACGGCCGCGACCTCATGGACGGTGGCGTGGCCAACAACACGCCCATATCGTGCGCGATCGAAGCCGGCGCGAGCACCGTCTACGTACTGCCCACGGGATTCGCCTGCGCTCTCGACAATCCTCCGCGCTCTGCGCTCGCCATGGCCCTGCACTCCGTGACCCTGCTCATCCAGCAGCGGCTCATGTCCGACGTGGCGCGGTATCAGGACTCCTTCGACCTGCGCGTCATCCCGCCGCTGTGTCCGATCAACGTGTCGCCGGTCGACTTCGGCCACACCGGTGACCTCGTTAGCCGCTCCTTCGAGGCGACGACCGCTTGGCTGTCTCGCCGAGGCCGCCGGCCGGCCGATCAATCACAACACCTCGCCTTCCACGCGCACAGCTGAGACGGTAAGACTCCCGTAACCGATCCATCGCTAGGATCCGCTGGAGGCGATCTCGTGAGCCACGTTTCGTTGGTGGATGCTTCCCGGGCACCCCTGCTTGCGCGCCCGTACTTCGAGACCGGTGACCCGGGACCGATCGTCCGGGCTCTCGC
>JBOGXL010000064.1:0-3951 GCA_050694575.1 Actinomycetota bacterium
GATGGTCTCGACGCCATGCAGGCGCATCGAGTCTGCGTCGGTGGGAGCGATGTCCGGGTTGATCGCCACGATCGGTGGGGTGAGCTGCGTTAGTGCAGCGAGGAGCGGCGGCTCGCGGTTGAGCGCATAACGCAACGAGCCGAGAGCGACCTCGCGGGGAGCGGCAGACATGTCGGCGGCGATGCGATCGACAAGTGCGCCGTCGGCGCTCTGCGGAAACATGTTGCGAGCGAATCGGTCGACCGCAGCAGGGAAGTCATCACGGAACGGTGCGAGGAAGGCATCTATCTGTTCCTGTGTGGACACAGGCTCGTTGCCGAGCGAGCGGAACGCATCGATCCACACCAACCCGGCCACTCGTTCGCCGAGTTGGCGCGCGGCGTACACGACGGCGTCGCCGCCCATCGAGTGGCCGACAAGCGCGACCTTGTGCGCGCCGACCTCCTCGACAACAACGGCGACGTCATCACCGAACGCCCGCAGGTGCCAATCGTCGCGGCCAAACCCTGACTCACCGTGGCCTCCGAGGTCGATCGTGATGACGTGATACCGCTCAGCGAGGACGTTGAGCTGGTTGTTCCAGTAGGTCCGGTTCCCTGCCCAGCCGTGCACGAGAACCACGGCGGGTGCGTCGCCCCCGACGTCGGCCCCATAGGTTGAGTAGGCGATCTCAACACCGTCGAGACTGCGTGTCATCGGCTGAGTCCGTCAGTGGGGCCTGTTGGGCGGCCCGACGATGTCGATCTTGTAGCGCTCGGCCACTGGGCCGACGACGGCCGGATCCATCGCCAGATCGCCCGGCGGCGTGTCGTCAGTGGCCGGGTGTCCCAGGTCGAGCGCGAACCGCTCGAAGCCCGCCGGTGATGCGAACACCAGCACTCGCGTCGGCTCGGTGTCGACGGTGAACGAGTGGGGAACGCCTTGCGGGCCGAAGACGAAAGATCCAGCCGGTGCCTCGAGGACCTGTTCGCCGACATAGAACGTCATGTGGCCGTCGAGGACGTACCAGGCCTCGTCCTCTTGGTGATGAATGTGCATCGGTGGCTCGGCCGTGTGGAACGCCGTGACCTCGGTGACGGAGAAGCGATCGCCCGAGTCGGTGCCCGTGAGCTTGAGCGTGAACTTTCCGCCGAGTGACCAAACCGCCTCACCTTCACCCGGCTTCAACAGAAATCCTTAAGTGCTGCCCGTGACCATCAGGTCCTCCCGTTTGTCAAGAAAGTCCGGACTGCGTAACGCCGCCGATCGTCTCGTCAAGTCACCACCGACGGACGTGTGGTTGTTCGAACCACTTCGCCAGCAGCGGGAAGTCGTCGTGTGTCAGCCGAAGGAAGTCGATTATCACCAGGACAACGATGACACTGTGGCCAGCGGGCCGCCTGGATGCGAGCCAGGACTACCGACCGTGCGTCACCGGGCCGCCTGTTGACCGGTGCGAGCGAGGACCTGAAACCCCCGTGGCTTCGGGCAGCGAAGTGGTACCCAGCTGTGGCGGGTTCATGCGATAAGCAGGCGAAGGCCGAGCTCTGCCGCCTCGAGATCGACGAGGTCGCGGTTGCGGTCGGCCCACCGACCAGATGCGAGGTCAGCACGGAGGCTGCGCACTGCTCTCTGCTCGGCGTCCGGCCCGACTCTGGCCCACACCGATATTCCGCGACGGACGTTCTCGTCCAGGTACGCCTCGGGTCGGCGCCAGTAGGCCTCGAAGAAGCCGTCGGCGCAGTCCCACGGAACGAGCACCGGCTCCATCCGGGCTCCGATCGCGCGAGCCAGCTCGGTAGCGAGGCCGACGCGGGAGGCAGCGACCTCGGGCAGGTAGTCACGAGTCAGCCAGAACCGGCGACGCCAGCTCCGGTCAGTGGTGTCGCAGGTGAACACCACCACGCGGCGAGCCACGCGCCGCATCTCGCGCAGGCCGGCAATCGGGTCCTGCCAGTGATGAACGGTGGCAAAAGCCATCGCGGCGTCGAAGGACTGGTCCTCGAACGGAAGGCTCCCCGCGGTGGCGGCCACGCACGGCGCTGCGCCTGCGGGACGCTGCGCTCGCATGACCGCCGACGGCTCCACCGCGGTGACGTCACGGTCGGAGGGCTCGTAGGAGCCGGTGCCGGCCCCGGCATTCAGCACGGTCCGCGCGTCGCCGAGCGCAGCCCAGACCTGCGCGGCGATCCGCGGCTCGGTGCGCCGCGTCAGGGTGTAGGTAGCGCCGATGGTGTCATACAACTGCTCGCTGAACATGACACGTCCGTCCCCGCGGTCGGAGAGGAAGCGTAACAGTCGGCCGGCCCGTCCCCCCAGTAGCCCTGGATGAGACCCAGGCGGCCCGGTGACGCCGGGTTTGCGCGGTCGATGCTCTACATCAGTGCTCGCTCGAGCGCGCTCCGATTGCGGAGGAGCCATGCGGTCGTCCTCGCCTGCCATGTCAGGCCCCACAGCGCGTCCGACTCTCTCGTCTCCGGAGTGACATTGGCCTCGATCGTGTCGCCATCCATCGACCGGATGTTGTGCTCGATCATCAGATCGATGAAGCCGGTTCGGTCCTTCCTCGCCAGACCATACGAATCAACGAGCGCACGCAATTGTTTGCACCTGTAGTCGAAGGGCGGCAGCCCGTGCATCTCGATTATGTCGTCGCTGTACAGGTTCGCGTTGAGCATCGCGGCCTCGGCCAGCTCGCGCACAGGGTCGATCGGACCTGCGAAGTCCCAGTCGATGAAGGCGAAGGGCACTCCGTCGCGCAGGACCACGTTCCACGGCCCGTTGTCGCAGTGGCCGATGACGCGCGGGTCACCGACCCCGCGGCTCCACGACTGCCGCCAGCGCAAGGCGTCGGCCGACGGACGAAACGACGCCGTCGCCTCGTGGACGGCGCGCAGAAGCGCTCCTACGCCGGCAGCCGCTGCGATCGTCCGTTGACCTTCGGGTGAGACCTCGCCCTCGATCCACGTGAGCGTCTCGTTGCCGTCGGCGTCGAACCCCGACCCCACGACGCGCGGGGCGCCTTCGAAGCCGACGTCCTCGAGGTGGCGCAGCAAGGCATGAACGGCCGGCGTCCAGGGCTTGGCGCTCCGGACGACGATGTCGCCGTCGCGGCGAACGGACGTGTGCGAGTACACGCTCGGCGGTGGGGGTTCTGACACGGACACGAGCCCCGCGGGCGTCCGCTCGAAGCCGGCCGGCTCGTAGAACCGAGACATGAGCTCCTCGTCGGAGTCGACGTGCAGCCACTCGATTCCCTTGCAACGGCGGACCGCGGCGATTGCTTCGCGCACGAGGCGCGAGCCGATGCCACGGCGGCGGTAGTCGAAGGCAACGGCCGTGTCGAGGAGGAAGGCGTGGACGCCGCCGTCCCAGGCGACGTTGACGAAGCCGATGAGCCTGTCGCCTCGGAACGCGCCGATCCAGGTGAGGCTGTGCTCTTCGAGCTGCCGCACCCAGTCGTAGCCGACCACCGGATGGTCGAACCCCTCGCTGTGGAGCCTGTCCAGCTGCTCGTTCTCGATTCCCGGCCGGACGTGAAATCGGATGGCATCGGTGACCACGGTTTGGCCCTCCTACAAAGAGAAGGCCCCGACGCTAGATGGAGCTCAGCGTGCGGGGCGCACGGATGGTCGGGTCCAGTTCCATCTGCATGCACCCCCTTTCGCGGCTCGCGTTGGACGACATCATACGCAACCTGTTGGGGGTCCCGGTCTTGATTGAGGTGGCCCCCTGACGGCGCGTGAGTGGGTAGTTCTGGATTGAGACCAGCGGCCCGGTCACGGCCGTCAGTGGTTGTCCTGGTTTCGTTCCAGGCGGCCATCCCGGGTGACGAGACCCCGCGCGCGGTTCCCGGCGCAAGGCCGTCGCAGACGGCGGTTAGCCTGCGCACGTGAGGGAAACAGACGCCGAGATCGACGGCCTCCAGCGACTGCTTGACGAGAGCGATGCCAGCGCCGGTGAGCACCTTCG
>JBOGXL010000065.1:0-8168 GCA_050694575.1 Actinomycetota bacterium
ACGCGGCTGCCGCCGGCCTGGTTCCGGATCCGTCCGAGATACCGCGACACGGTTGGCTGTACGTACGCATTGAGCGCCGTCGTCGACGCTCGCTCGTACTCGCGAAACTCGGGCAACACGTCGCAGGACGCCGATACCGCGACGTCGTCACCGAGGACGTCGCGGACGAGCTCGACGATCCGTCGCTCGTGCTTGGGCTCCGCGTACGAGTGGAGCAACGTGACGACCACGCCCTCAACTCCACGCAACGCCTCGAGCGAAGCTCGCGCGCCCTCCTCATCGAGGTCGCGCAGGACCGTGCCGTCGTGAAGGACGCGCTCGGGAACCCCCACGCATCTGTCGTCGTCCACGAGCGGAGTGGATGGCAGGGCTCGAAGGTCGTACAGCGAAGGACGGTCCTGCCGCGCGAGATGGAGCAGGTGTCGGAACCCCTCCGTCGTCACGAATCCCAGCGTCGCGCCCGTCCGCGTGAGCACGGCGTTCGTTCCCACCGTCGTGCCGTGAAGCAGCTCCGCCGGCGAGCCCTCGAGGCGCGCGAGCGCCTCGCCGAAGCCTCGCGATGGATCGTCCGGCGTCGACGGCACCTTGATGACCCGTATGCCGTCGTCCGTCGAGGCGACGAGATCGGTGAACGTCCCGCCGATGTCTATCCCGACCCTCATCGGTGTGCGTGCGCCGACGCGTCGAACACGACGCGCCGAACCAAAGCACGACCCAACGGGACACCAAGACGTACGTCCTCTTCGACCCCTTCGATGCGCCGGACGAAGATGAGGACGTTGATGACGACGGTGGCGATGACGTAGGGTGCCGGTTGCCGACGGAACCACGCGACCATCGGCACGGCGACGAAGCCGACGGTCGACGCCAGGCCACCGGCCTTGGCGAGGCTGCCGGCGATGCGCACGATGCCGGCCAGAGCCATCTCCACCGGCACGAACCCCAGGAACGCACCGGCCCCCGCGGCCAACCCCCGGCCCGCATAGCGCTGCAGGAAAGGGGGCCAGCAGTGGCCGGCCACGGCCGTCACGGCGCACGCCGCTGCGGCATAGGGGCCCGTCAGGCGCGTGGCCACGAGCACAGGGACGAACCCCTTCACAACGTCCAGCGCCGCCGCAACCATCGCCGCGCGGCCGCCCGCTCGCTTCAACAGCAGATGCGCGTCCGTCTCACCGACCGTGCGACGCACGCCGTCGAGCGCCTCCCGCTTGCGCGTCGCCGAGGCGACGATCCACGCGGACGGCAACGACCCGGCGGCGTAACCCAAGAGAGCCCAGAACAAGACGGTCATGAACCGGGCCAAAGTACCCTAGAGGCCGGAGCTTCGACGGCGAGGGCGATATTTGCAAGAGAACTTCTCCATCGGTGGAGAGCTCGTCCGAAACAAACCCTTCCGGCTCCTACTGACCGGACACGCCGTTTCGAGCCTCGGCGACTGGGTGGCCACCTTCGGACTCATGCTGTTCGTCCGGAACTTGACGCGTGGATCATCTATAGAAGGGCTGGCGATCTCGGGCATCCTCGGTTTCCGGATCCTCCCGGCGCTCATCGCCGCGCCCATCGCATCCACCATCGTCGACCGCTTCGACAGGCGCCGGACGATGATCGTGACGGACCTCGTGCGGGCCGGGCTCATCGGGATCGTGCCCTTCACACCGAACCTCGGCGCGGTCTACGCGATCGCCTTCGTGCTCGAGGGGATGAGCCTGATCTTCCTTCCCGCACGGGACGCGTTGGTCCCGAACATCGTCAAACCGAGCAAGCTCGCCGGCGCGAACGGGCTCATCATGCTCGCCCAGTGGGGCACCATCCCCCTCGCCGGAGGGCTCGTCGTGGCAGCGGACGCGGGGTCGGCGGCGCTGGTCGACACGCCGATCATCGGCTTCCTCGCACGCCAACGCGGAGCTCTGCCCTTCTTCTTCGATGCAACGACGTTCCTCATCTCGGCGTGGGCCATCACCAAGCTCCCGCCGTTGCTAGGACGCGTCACGCGCAGCGCCGCGGCATCACGCGACGAGAGCGCTTTGCACGCGATCGAGCGCGACATGATGGAGGGCGTCAAGTACCTCCTGTCCGATCGCGGTCGGCGCGACCTGATCATCGGCATGGCCCTTGCTACGGGTGCGGGCGGCGGCCTCTTCTCTATCGGGATCCCGTACGTCAAGACGACGCTTCGCGCTTCGGACTCGGTCTTCGGCGCACTCGTCGCGCTGTGGGGGGTCGGGATGGCGGCGGGCGCCTACATCACGCAACGCTCGCCCAAGCGCGAGTCTGAACTGTTCAGGCTGGGGCTGGGAGCCTCCGGTGTGATCCTCATCTTCATGGCCGTCGTGTCCAGCGCGTGGCTGGCCGTGGTCGTGGCCATAGGCTTCGGCGCCGGGCTCTCCATCGCGATGGTGCTGGGGATCACCATCGCGCAGCGGACGGCGCCCGAGGAGGTCCGTGGCCGCGTGATGTCGGCCATCCACGTCCTGGCGCGGATCTTCCTGATCCTCGGGTCGGTGGTCGTGGGTGGTGTGGCCGCGGCCATGGACCGGGTCAAGGTTGCGTTCCTCCCGAACTGGGACGGGAACCGCTACGCGTTCTTGCTGGCCGGCGTCGTGCTGCTGTGCGGCGGGATCGTCGCGAAGACGGGTGCCGTGCTGCTCGAAACCGGCTCAGGCGGCGACGCCGGACGAACCGACGAGACCGAACGAGCTGGCTGAGTCGCGACGGGCGGGTACGGCGTTACCTGCCCGCGTTGGGGCGCTTGCCGTGATTGGCCTTCTTCTTGCGGCGTTGCTTGCGCTTACGGCCCTTCTTCGCCATAACGTCGGCCAGTCTAGCAGCGATCTGATGTCCCGACCTCTCAGCCTGCCGCCGGCGCCATTTGCGACGTGGTAGACATTGCGGTCATGACTGCCCCCCGCGTGGCGAGGATCGCGCTTGTCATGGTCATCGCCGTCTCCGTGGGCTGCGGCGGCGGCTCGTCTGAGGCTCCCGAGGACGCACCCGCCGTCCAGGAACGCGACGTTCGCTTCCGGACGACCGACGATCTCACGCTCACCGGCCGCCTCTTCGGGCGCGGCAAGGTCGGAGTCACGCTCGCGCACATGTTCCCATCCGACGCCACGAGCTGGTATCCGGCGGCCCGGCGGCTGGCCGGCGCTGGCTACATGACGCTGGCCTTCAACTTCCGTGGCTACGCCACCTCACAAGGCGACAAAGAGGTTGCGAACGCTCCGAAGGACATCGCGGCAGCGATGGGATTCCTCCGCGATGCCGATGCTCGCGACGTCGCGTTCGTCGGCGCCAGCATGGGCGGCACGGCCTCGATAGTGGCCGCCGAACAGCTCGATCCCGTCGCCGTCGTCTCGATATCGGCCCCCTTGCGCTTCATGGGCCTGGACGCGCCGGCGATCGCCGGACGCGTGCAACGTCCGGTCCTCCTCTTCGCCGCGCGCGGTGACGGCGAAGCATTCACCGCGGTCGAGGAGCTCGAACGCGCGCTCCCGAACCCCGAGACAAAGCTCTACGAGGGCGACGCCCACGGCACGAACCTGCTCGCCGACCGCCCCGAAGCTATCGATGAGATCCTGACGTTCCTCCGGCGGTACGCTCCCTTGGACCGTTCAACTCCAGTGGGGACGCCATGAGCGAAGATCGAGCACCGGCCCTCGAATGGGCGATCGAGCGCGGAAAGGTCGCGGAGTTCGCACGGGCCGTGATGAATCCCAGCACGGCACACGATGCGAACGATGCCGTCGCACCGCCGACGTTCCCGCAGTCGATGGCGTTGTGGCGGGCGCGGGCACCACGCCCGGCGGCCGGGCAGGGCAGGGAAGGACTCGACATGCGCCGCGTCCTCCACGGCGAGCAGGAATTCGAGTACGTCCGGCCGCTCCGCGTCGGAGACGTTCTCACGTCGGAGTCGTACGTGAAAGATCGTTACGAGAAGGAGGGCAAACGCGGCGGGACGATGATCTTCATCGTCTCCGAGACGGTGTTCCGCGATCAGAAGGGAGAGGTTGTCGCGTACTCACGCGGCACGACCATCCAGACGAGCAAGGCGGCGACGTCGTGAGCGTCCGGGAGGGGGCCGAGCACACAGAGACGATGGTCGACGAGGTCGACCGTGCGATGTTCGTCCGGTACGCGGGTGCCTCCGGTGACTTCAATCCGATCCATTGGAACGAGGGATTCGCGAAGTCGGCCGGCTATCCGGGCGTGTTCGCGCAAGGTATGTTCACGGCGGGAGTCCTCGGCAGCTTCCTGACCAACTGGCTGGGTGAGTCCAACGTCCGTCGGTTCCGGACGCGCTTCGTCGGTCAGGTATGGCCGGGCGAGGCGATAGTGTGCCGAGGCACGGTGACCAGGGTCTACGACGAGGGGGACGAGACCCGCGCCGATCTCGACCTCGAGGTCACCAACGCCGACGGTGAGCGGAAGATAGACGGCTCGGCGACAGTCGTTCTTCGCTGACGGGTATCACCAGCCGCGCTCGCGCCACTCCTCGAGGTGCGGCCTCTCGGCACCTATCGTCGTGTCGGCTCCGTGGCCCGGGTAGACGTGGGTCTCGTCGGGCAGGACGAAGAGCTTCTCGTCCAGAGACCGCATGATCGTGGCGAAAGCGCCTTTCCTTCCGAAGGTGTTGCCCGGCCCCCCCGGGAACAATGTGTCTCCGGCGAACAGGTGTGACTCGCCGGCCTCCGTCAAGAGGTAGCAGACGCTTCCCCGCGTATGTCCTGGTGTGTGCAGCACGGAGATCTCCAGATCGCCGGCGCCCGACACCACAGCCGCGTCGCCTACGGCCTCGGCTGCCACCGGGAGCTCGTCATCCGGATGTGCGTAGACCTTGGCTCCCGTGCGTTCGACGACCTCTTCGAGGTCGATGATGTGGTCGCCGTGGTTGTGCGTCTGCAAGATGGCATCGAGGCCGCGGTCGCCGATCTCGCCGAGGACAAAGTCGGCTTCGTTTGATCCCGCGTCGACACTGACGACGTTGCCGCCGACGATGAGGACGTACACGTTGTTGTCCATCGGGCCGACGGAGACCTTGGTGATCTCCGCCCGGCCGACCGTCTTCCGCCAGCGGACGTCGCCCACGCTGAAGTCCTAGCTCGCTGCGCCGCTCGAGACCGGGGAGCGCCGCGTGAGCCCGGTGGGTGCGTCGCCGAAGAGCTCGGCCGACCGGTCGACGAGCTCCTCGACCGTCCACCGGCTGCCCTTGTCGATCGTGTTCGACACGTGGTGCTGCTCGATCAAGCTGACCTCGCCGCCCGTGACCACGAAGCACTGTCCGGTGATGTGCTGTGCCTGCTCCGTGCAGAGGTAGACGACCCACGGAGCGACGTTGTCCGGGTCCCACGCGTCGAATCCCTCGGACTTCGGGATGTTGCCGAAGGTCCCCTCGGTCATGCGCGTCCGAGCGCGGGGCGCGATGGCATTGGACGTCACGCCGTACTTGACCATCTCGCGGGCGATGCACAGCGAGAACGAGATCAGTCCGGCCTTCGCGAAGTCGTAGTTGGCCTGCCCGGCGTTGCCGAACAACCCCGACTCCGACGACGTATTGATGAGCCGCCCGAACACCGGCCCCCCGACCTCCTTGGACTTCTGGCGCCAGTACCCGCAGGCGAAACGGGTGGGCGCGAAGTGGCCCTTGCCGTGGACCCCGACGACGGCGTCCCACTCCTCCTCGGCCATGTTGAAGGCCATGCGGTCGCGGAGGATGCCTGCATTGTTGATGAGGATGTCGAGGCTGCCGAAGGTCTCGACGGCTTGGTCTACGAGGTTCTCGGCCCCCGCCCACGTGGCAACGTTGTCGAAGTTCGCTGCGCCGTCGCCGCCGAGGGCCTTGATCTCCTCGACGACCTCGGACGCCGGACGGTTGTCCTGCCCCGAGCCGTCCCATTCCCCGCCGAGGTCGTTGACGACGACCTTGGCGCCCTGGCGCGCGAGTTCCAGCGCGTGCCCGCGTCCCACGCCTCTACCGGCACCCGTGACTATCGCGACCTTGCCGTCGAGCAGACCCATGAGTGACCTCCCTGGTTGAGCCGCGAGCCCGATCGGGGCGTGCGGAGGTTGAAGTATATGGAGCGCGGCGTCAGCGCCGCTGAGCCGACCGGCGGCCCCGGCGACCGGCGGTGCGGCGTGAACGCGACGCGGACGCTTCGCTCAAGGGGCGCGTGGAGCGCGGTGCGTACGCGTCGACGACCTCCTTCATCTTCGCGTGAAGATCCTCGGCCGTCCGTCGGAGTTGCCATTCGGCCAGCCGCACGAAGTCGATGAGGACGGATATCGCTCCCATCAGCAACAGTCCGAACCCGCCGAAGCCACCGGAGATCACGTACGGCAGCTGGCCGGTCTCGAGATCCTGCCGTCCGGCCTGCCACCAACCGAGCCCGATGGCGGCCCAGCCGCACACCAGCAGGACGATCCCGACGTACAGCGGTGCGCGCGAGGGCTGCTGATCCACGGCCCCCAGTGTGGCATCCGTGTCACGACTCCGCCGCCTCCCGCCGACCCGATAGCCTGTCGTGCGTGTCGGCGCTCCCCGACGGACTACCCGTGGACATCCAGACGATGGATCACATCGCGCTCGCGACGTGGGATGTGACGAACGCCGTCGGTTTGCTGACCAACGTCCTCGGCGCCACCTACGTCGACGGCGGCGACGACCCCGCCGGCTTCCGATGGCTACAGTTCCGGCTCCCGGGCGGAAAGGTCGAGGTGCTGGAACCCCTCGACCGCGACGGCTTCCTCTACCGCTTCCTCACCAAGCGTGGGGAGGGTTTGCACCACGTCACCTTCTACGTCGCCGACATCACGGACGCGATAGCGAAGCTGCGCGCGGCGGGATACGAAACGGTGGACGTCAACATCCAGAGCGAACACTGGAAGGAAGCGTTCCTGCACCCGCGGGATACCTCAGGCGTACTCATCCAGATCGCCGAGACACCGGTCCCCGAAGGCGGCTACGGCAAGCTACGACCGCTCGAGGAAGTGCTCGCCGACCGACCGAACCTCAAGCCGGACCAGGCGGCCGGTCGCCCCGGAGGGTGAGACGCCCGCGCCTCGCGCGGCGGCGCCACGCGAGGAGCGCCGGGGCCAACAGCAACGTCGCGCAGGCCACGATGCCCCACACCCCGAGCGTCCGCAGATGCAGGAACCACGGGCTGAGCAGGGCGAAGACCAGGAAGAGGGTAGGAGCGGCACCGGCCGGACGCCACGCGGGCTGCAACCAATTCCCGGCGCGCAAGAACTCTTGCTCGGCCCCCTCGATCATCAGCTTGCGAGCGAGAACGACGTCCGGCCCGGGGATGTGCTCCCGCGGACGGATGCAGACGGCGCCGACGAACTGCCCGCGTTCGTACACGGTGACCGGACGCCATCCATCAACGCGATACGCGCGCCCCGGGAACCCCGGGCTCGGGACCTCGACGTAACCGCGGGCACGATAACCCGCGTACTGCTCGGGCGTGAGCGAGTCGCTCAGAAGCGACTCGGCCCGCCGCCAAGCCACATCCTGCTCGGCCGCGTCGGGCCCGAGCAGCGAGCCCAGAAGTCGCCGAACCACGACGCTGTTAGCTAGCCGCCGGCCAGTGGGCGGAAGGCCCGCAACTCGCGTACGTCGGGATCGAACGTGCGCACCTGCGTACCTTCCTTGGTCTGCGCGTCGAGCTCGAAGACGAGATACCCCTCACGGATGATCTCGTCGAAGCGCCGGCGTACGTCCGCTACCTCATCGACATCGGTCGGATCCCACACCACGCGCGTATCCCCCGACGGGCCGAGGATCCTGAGGACACCCATCCCGTTCACCCCTTTCGCGAACCCCTACCAGATCTGTGGCGGACGCCCATTCTGCCACTGCCGCCAACTTCGAGGTATCTGGGGTTGCCCGGCCGTCACGCGTCGGACAGAATCCTCGTCGTCACCGAAAAAAGGGGATTTCCGATGGCCAAGTTCCTCTCAGAGGAGTGGTCGGAGCAAGCCGTCGCAGCGCTGAACGCTTCGGAGGATGTGCGTCATGCCGCGAAAGACGTCGAGCTCACGATCCAACAGGTGATCACCGGAGGAACCGCCGGAGAAGCGAAGTACTGGGTGAGGCTGAGCGACGGCGGCGTCGACGGCGCGATAGGCGACGCGCCGGCGCCCGACGTCACCATCACCGAGGACTACGAGAC
>JBOGXL010000066.1:0-2565 GCA_050694575.1 Actinomycetota bacterium
AACGCCCACGGCCAGGTCGGCGAAGCCGTCGGCGTTGAAGTCCTGGCTGCACCCTTGCGTGGTGGCCGATGCCGGTGAGTGCGAAAAGGCCAGCGATCCCAGGGTGATGGTGACGAGAACGACGGCGTCTCGCTTCAGCTTTCCCCCTTTGCCTGCTCTTGAGAGACGACCCTACTGCCGGCGAAGCCCCCACGACAAGGTCTCGGGACGAGAAAAGAGCACGTCCGTCCTTCTCTTAGGTCTCGGCGCCTTTCCGCAGGCCGGTGACGAGGATGTGCAAACCCCGCTCGAACCTGTAGCCAAGGACCTGGACATTGGCCCGCTCGAAAGGCGCCATGAACGAGTCCGTCGTGTGGTGGAACTTGCCGCCCCGGAAGTCGACGGTCTCGGTCCGCCGCGGATAACGGTTGTAGGGCAGCTTGACCTCGTCCGGAGGCGTATAGGTGCCCATCTTCTCCTCGGTGGACGCGAAGATCGAGTAGAGGCGTCCGTCCGGCGTCAACACCGTGTGCCAACGCTCGACCACGGCGATGGTGGCCGGACGGTCCATGTCGTGCTGGTTGTACAGGCCCGGCCCGCGTGCGAAGACGAGGTCGAAGCACCCGTCTGGGAAGGGCAGCTCGGCCTCGGCGTCGCCGACGACGAAGTGCTCCTCGTCGGCACCCAGGAGCTTGCGCGCCTTCTCGATGCCGCCGCACGAGTAGTCGATCCCGAAGATCTCGAGGTCAGGATGCAGGTTATGCATGCCCTTCGACCAGATACCGTCGCCGCAGCAGAGATCGAGCGCATGACCCGAGGCCGGGAGGTCGACGTTCGACCGCAGCCACTCGGTCACGTACTCCTCCGTGTACCCGAACCCTTCGTTCTCCCGGTAGAAGCGGTCGGTCTCCGCCCGGCCCGCCTCCGATCCCGTGTCGGCGGCCGAGAGCAGCCGCACCGAGCGCACCAGCGCTTCGCCCGAGGAATCCTCGTTCAGGAAGAGGCCGAAGGTGAAGGCGTCCGCGGCGGGCCGCGCGGCGAACGAGAAGCGCACCCTGTTGCTCCCCGGACGGAGCGCCGACTTCAGTCCGGGTCGAACGGCCTTGCCTTCGCTATAGAAGAGGACGTGCGCGCTGCCGTCGAGTGACTCGTCCACGTCGACGTCGATCTCGAGCCGGTACCGGCGCAAGGGCTCGGCCCGGACGAGCGCGTCCGGCTCGGGCGTGGCCCACGTGCCACCACCGAAGTGCCACGTGGCATGGCCGCCCCGATCGGGAGCCGCGCGGAGACGCACGCCATCGGACGCCGGCTGCGCTTCGCATCGGATCGGCCGGTAGAGATCGACCGTCTTCTTGTCGAGCATGTGCTCGAGGATCGTGTCGAACGTGTCGCGGCGAGGCGGCGGCACCGGGGACGCGTCGGCGTCGGCGTCTCCGAACGCGACGATACGCACTCCGCGGAGCAGGCACTCGCCCGATGCCTCTTCGTTGAAGGACACGCCGAGCGTGAACGCGCTGCTCGACGGCGGCGGCCAGAACGAGAGACGGACGAGGTTGCTCCCGGGTCGCAGCGTGCGGCGATGGGGGGATCGGATCGGCGCTGCATCGGCGTCGTAGAACAGGGCGTGAACGACGCCGGTGAGCTCGCCGCCGCACTCGGCGTCGATCTCGAGCCGGTAGTACCGCGACCGGTCGGCCCAGAAGAGCGTCTCCAGGTCGGGCCTGGACCAAGCTCCCTCGCCGAGGTGCATGGTTGCGTGTCCGCCTCGATCCGCACGCACCGAGATCCGCATACCTTCGGCGTGCGTTTCGGGCTCACAGCGAACGGCGACGAACTCGTCCGTCGAGCCGTTCTCGAACAGCACGGTCTCGGGCCGGGCCTCTCGCCGGACGGGGGCCGGAGCTTCGCCTGCCTCCAGCGCCGGATAGCCGAGCCGTCGTTGCACAACGCCGCAGATCCTCGCGAACGTCTGCCGATCGGCTTCGGGCCATTCGTCGAAGAGCGGGACGTCATTTGCGTAGCTCTCGTTCAGCTTCGGCGTATGCTCCGCGGCGAATACGTCGGGCAGCGTTACGCGGAGGCCGAGTCCGGCCAGCGATCTCTCCAGAGCCTCGGTATCGCGGGTCACGTCGCCGAGCGACATCGCGACGTCGGTCACCGTCTCTATCGCTTCGTTCGTCCGGGTCCAGTACCAGCAGCACTTCTCGAGCTGCGACATGGACTCCCACCCCTCGATGTCGAAGGCCGGGTGCCGGTCGTCCTCGGGGGTGTCGTACCAGGAACGGTTCAGCAAGGACCGCACCACGTCGCGGCCGTCGCGGTGGAGGTGCACGAACGTCGCGTCTGGGAACACCTCACGTAGCTCGTCCACGCAGTGCGCCAAGTAGACGTTCGCTTCGACGTAATCGTCGTGGAGCTGCCCGATCCAAGCCGCGGTTTCGCGCAGCCGCGCGCGGACTATCTCGCGCTCGGAGATGAACGCCCGGAACCCCTCGCCCGTGCGCTTGTCCTCGCGCAGGGCGCCGTCCTCCCAGCTCTGGTTCAGGCTGAGCTCGTGCCGCGCCACGGCGGGCGTTGCCCGGTCGA
>JBOGXL010000067.1:0-1662 GCA_050694575.1 Actinomycetota bacterium
GTCCTCAGGAGGTCCGTCGAGCGTGCTGCGGGAGTGGCCCCGCGGGTCGTAGGTCACCACCGTGTACCTGTCCGCGAGGTATTCGGCGAAGCCGGTGAACAACCCAGCGTCCGTCGGTCCGCCCGGGATGGCCAGCAGCACGGGACCCGAGCCACGAACCTCGTGATAAAGGGTGGCCCCCGGGACCTTCAGGCTGTCCAGCTTCTGACTCATGTCCTCGTCCTCTCTCTTCTTCAACTTCGGCGGGTCGATCGCTCGTTACCCTTTCGACTCCGGTCGCGCACCGAAATCATCTCCGGAGTCGTCCGACCGGGGCAGGTATTCACGCAGTCCCGACAGAGCCATCCTCGTGTTCGCGTCGTCCTGGTGCTCGGAGCGGAAACCGTCGACGTACAACGCGACCTCGGCCAGCGACCACCACAAGCGATACAGGTCGAGCGCCTCGGGTCGGAGCTCGGTGGCGCCGCCGGCGGCCACGTATGCATCGAGGTCGTGGCCGTCGTCGAGCTCCACCATCCAGAGATCGCGCTCGGGCGGACCGACGGCGACGGTGTCCCAGTCGATGAGAACGAGCGATGCGTCTACCCACATGATGTTTCCCGGATGAGGCTCGCCGTGGGTGATCACCCAGGAGCTACCTGTCGTTCTTATCGCTTCCGCAAGCTCGTCGTAGAGGCCCAGCCGTTCGTGCAGCCCGGTCACCGTCCCGGCAACCAGGCGGCGTGCGACCTCGGAGAACGGTCCGCCGGTCCATGGTTGGTCCACTTCCTCCATCGACCGCTGCAGGCTCCCCCGCAAAGGGATGTCGAGTGTGTCGCGACGCAGGAGATCCGGGCGTAGCGTGCCGGTCGATCCGTGCAACGTCCCGAGGGCGGTGAGCAACGCTTGCAGCTGCACGCGATCCAGCTTCTCGTCGAAGCGGCCCGGGTGGCCGTCGATGAACCCGAAGACGGCCAACGAATAGCGGCTGCCGACACGCGCCAAGACGCCGCCGTCCCGGTGACGGACCGGCGCGTCGACGAAGCCGAGGCCCCGTTCGCGCAAGGCACATGCCGTCTCGAAGGCTCGCTCGAGTGCTCCGAAGTTGTCGGCGGGATCAGGCGCGATCCAGCCCTTTCGGTGCAGATCGTTGACCGTGAGGAACCATCTCGCGCCTTCGCGATCGACGGCGACATAGTGATGGGAACCGAAGCCGACGGGCTCATACCTCAGCGAGGGCGCTTCTATACCCCAGTTCGCACGCAGGGCTTCGAGGAGCTCTCTGCGATCGATATCGGCAGCCTCGGCGAACATCGGCGGATGATAGCGGCACCCGAGAAGCGCGTAAGGATGGCACCCAGTGGGGGTACTTCGGGTACTTCGCCGACCCGGACGGATACCTCTGGAAGGTCGCGGCGTCCGCCGGATGAGCGCGGCGTTCGCGCCCAGCTGGTCCTAGACCAGATCCACCCAGTCCCGAGACTTGCGCTCCCCATCCAGGAAGGGGAGGACCGTCCGGGCGAGATCGGGATACATGACCATGTCGTAATGCGTCACATCGGGCAGGATCGCCAACCGGTTCTGTGACATGTGCTCTCGCTGCCAGCCCGCATCCCGCAACCCCCCGCCGAGAAGCTGGTAGAACTCGACGATGTGCTCGGGACGGAACATGTCGCTGTCCCC
>JBOGXL010000068.1:0-2447 GCA_050694575.1 Actinomycetota bacterium
GTGCAGGAGAGGCTAGGCCACTCGTCGATCCAAGTGACGCTCGACACCTACAGCCACGTCACCCCTGCGCTCGACGAAGACGCTGCCACTCGGGTCGCTGACCTGATCTGGAAGCGAGCCGGCGATGCGCCGTTAGCAACCCATTAGCATTTCGATGAGGAGACGAACCGACGCGACAGCTAATCCGCAGGTCAGCACCACTGATGGGAGGTCGTCCAATGGCAGGACACGGGACTTTGGATCCCGGTATGGCGGTTCGAGTCCGCCCCTCCCAGCCATGACACCCAGCGCCAAGGGTCTGTCGGCGATAGTGCTCGCGGCGGGGAGATCGACGCGGTTCGGAGGAACGTCACCGAAGGTCCTGCACCCGCTGTGCGGCCGGCCGATCCTCGGGCACGTGCTCGAGACGCTCCGCGCCGTCCATCGCTCGATGCGGTTGCGCGAGGTCTGCGTCGTCGTGCCCCCGGGCCGCGAGGTCGAGCGAGCCTTCGCCGGCGTGAAGTTCCCTTTCAAGCTCTCGTTCGCCGTGCAGAAGTCGGCGGCAGGAACGGGGGACGCCGCACGTGTCGGCCTGCGCAAGCTCGGTCCGGCCGGTGAGGTGCTGGTGTGCTCGGGGGACGTCCCCCTCGTCCGGGCCGGGACGCTCGTCGAGCTCGTGCGGTCGCGGCGCGAAGCGGGATCCGCCGCCGGGATCCTGACGGCCGTCCTCGACGATCCCGGACAGCTCGGGCGCGTTCTGCGCACCGAAGGCCGGATCACGGGTGTCGTCGAGGTCTGGGACGCGATGCCCGAGCAGCTCGAGCTGCGCGAGATCAACACCTGTACCTACGCGTTCGCTCGGGACGCGTTCGCTCGTGTTCTGCCACGACTCCGGGCCGACAACGCCAAGAAGGAGCGCTACCTGACCGACGTGGTCGGAGAGCTCGTGGCCGACGGCGAGCACCTCGCAGGCGTGCAGGGCGATCCGGAGGAAGTGCTCGGGACGAACACCCGGGCCGAGTTCGCGGCGGTGGCGAAGATCGCTCGGGATCGCATCGTCGGCGATCTAATGGCGACTGGCGTCACCGTGATCGACCCGGACACGACCTACGTGGATGCGGACGTGAGATGCGGGCCGGACACCGTTGTATTGCCGAACACCTACCTCGAGGGGTCCACATCGATCGGTTCGGGTTGTGAGATAGGGCCGAACGTCCGGCTCGTCGATACGACGGTCGGCGACGGAGCCGTGGTGACCTTTGCCGTTGCCCGAGAGTCGAAGATCGGTCCGGCCGCGAGCGTCGGGCCGTTCGCGAGCCTGCGTCCGGGCACGGTTCTCGCGAAGGGCGCCAAGGTGGGAACCTTCGCGGAGATGAAGAACGCTCGGATCGGCGAGGGCAGCAAGGTCCCGCACTTCTCCTACCTCGGCGACGTCACCGTCGGCCGCGACTCCAACATCGGGGCCGGAACCATCACGTGCAACTACGACGGCAGGGACAAGCACCCGACGGCGATAGGCGACGAGGTCTTCATCGGATCGGATTCGATCCTCGTGGCGCCCGTCCGCGTCGGGAGCGGCGCTTACACTGGCGCCGGGTCGGTGGTCACCCGGGACGTGAGACCCGGCGAGCTCGTCTACGGCGTACCGGCGACCGGACGGAAGAGGTCGAAGAAGGCGACGAAGAAGGCGGGTAAGGCCAAGAAGCCGCGGAAGAAGGCGGCGAAGCGACCGACGAGACGGAGGAAGGGCTGATGGAGTTCGATCCCCGCCGAAGGCTGCTGCTGTACTCGGGGACCTCGCACCCGGAGCTGTCCGAAGAGGTAGCGAAGCACCTCGGCAGCACACTCGGTGAGATCGACATCCACCGCTTCTCGAACGGCGACATCTACGTCCGCTTCTTGACCTCGGTGCGGGGTGCCGACGCCTTCGTTGTGCAGACTCATGCCGAGTCGGTCAACGAGCTGATCGTCGAGACGCTGATCATGCTCGACGCCCTCAAGCGCGCCTCGGCCCGCCGCGTGACTGCGGTCCTTCCCTTCTTTCCGTACTCGCGGCAGGACAAGAAGCACCTCGCGCGGGAGCCGATCTCGGCCAAGCTCATGGCCGACCTGCTGCACACGGCCGGCGCCGACCGGGTGATGTCGGTCGATCTACACGCCGGCCAGATCCAGGGCTTCTTCGACGTCCCCTTCGACCACTTGACCGCACACCCCCTGCTCCTCGACTACCTGCGCAACGAGATTGGTGAGGATCTCGTTTTCACGGCTCCCGATGCTGGCCGGGTGGGCGTCGCGGACCGTTTGGCGCGCAAGACGGGCTCGGCTTTGGCCGTCGTGCACAAGCGGCGCGATCCGCGCAAGCACAACGAAGTCGAGGCGCTGCACGTGGTCGGTGATGTCGAGGGACGTCGGTGCGTCCTCGTCGACGACATGATCGACACGGGAGGCACCATCGCGGCGGCGGCCGA
>JBOGXL010000069.1:0-2606 GCA_050694575.1 Actinomycetota bacterium
CCGACGCGAGCTGGACGCCGTCGTAACCGGCCTCGCGTGCCCAGCCTGCGCTGCGTCCGAAGAGCTCGGCGAAATCGTGGACCTCCTCGGTCGTCATCACGTGCAACGGCGTCCCGAGGAGCGCCGGCCGGACGTGGATCCGCGGCTTCGAGACGGCGACAAGCGGTCGCGTCCTGGCTTTGGCATACGCCGCGTGCCATCCCTCCATCGCGTAGATACCCGCGTTGCCGATCTGGATGAAGATGCGGCCTCCCCATCGGTGCACGGCTTCCGGGACGGGGGCCAGCGCCATCATCCGCTCCGGCGTGTCCACCAGCGTCATTCCCGGTGAGGAACGACCGTCCTCGGAGATGCAGGAGTTGCCCTGGATGATCAGCCCCACGCCCGCCTTGGCGTTGGCCTCGAAGGCGTCGACGTAGATCTTCGTAGCCTCGGGTCCCGAGCCGGCCCCCTCGAGCACGGGAGCCCGATAGAGCCTGTTCCGGACCAGACAGTTGCCGATACGGATCGGCGCGTGGAGCTTCACCGATACATGTTCTCTCAATCGGCACGACGACGGAGGACTACCGATCCAGCCGTTGGTGATCACGCAACGGACGGGTACCATGTCCGCCGTGCGCATCGTCCCTGCTCTGCTCGCATGCCTCGTCCTCTCCGGTTGTTCCCCAGACGACACGCCCGACCCGACCCAGGCCGCGCCGACGGGACTCGATCTCGCGAACGTCGAAACGATCGCCGGAGGGCTGGAGATCCCCTGGGAGCTCGCCTTCGTCAACGAGAACACCATCCTCGTCACCGAGCGACCGGGGCGCGTCCGGGTCGTCGAAGGTGGGCAGCTCCGGGCCGAACCCGTTGCGGAGATCGACGTCCGGAGAGACGGCGAAGCCGGCCTGTTGGGTATCGCGCTCCATCCCGGTTTCCCGGACGAGCGATTCGCGTACGTCTATTACACGTCGGCCGAAGACAACCGCGTATCCCGGTTCCCTTTGGACGGTGGGCTCCGGTTCGGGGCCGAGGAAGTGATTCTCGACGGCATCCCGGCCGGGCGGATCCACGACGGCGGCCGCATCGCCTTCGGTCCCGACGGGATGCTCTACGTCGGCACCGGCGACGCTGCACAGCCCGAGCTGGCGGCTGAGCTGGGATCGCTGGGCGGGAAGATCCTGCGAATCCTCCCCGATGGCTCGACACCGGACGACAATCCGTTTCCCAACTCCCCCGTCTACTCCTACGGACATCGCAACGTCCAGGGCTT
The DNA here is from genome assembly GCA_050694575.1 of Actinomycetota bacterium. Taxonomy (GTDB): domain Bacteria; phylum Actinomycetota; class JAICYB01; order JAICYB01; family JAICYB01; genus JBOGXL01. The sequence goes on from JBOGXL010000069.1 coordinate 1,256, forward strand.
CGCTTGGGACAGCCGGGACCGGATGTACGCGTCCGAACACGGACCGTCAGGCGAATTGGATCTCTGCTGCCACGACGAGCTCAACAGGATAGAAGCGGGATCCTTCTACGGCTGGCCGTACCGCGCCGGCAACTCACGCGCGGGCGATGGCTCGCCGCCCGCCGAGGCTGTCGCACCACTGGCTGAGAGTGGAGACGACGTCTGGGCGCCCGCCGGTGTCGCGGTGTACGAAGAGGACGGCGAGGTGATCCTCTTCGTGGCCAATCTCCGCGGCGAGCGGGTACAGAGCTTCACCCTCGATAGCGACACCGTGGCCCCCACGACGGCTCTCGACGGACTGGGTCGTCTCCGGGCGGCGCGTCTCGGTCCCGATGGCTGCCTCTACTTGACGACAAGCAACAGGGACGGCCGCGGGACTCCGCGAGGCGAGGATGACCGCGTAGCTCGCGCCTGTTCGGCCGACTGACTCTTCGTCGCGGTCGCAGGCGACTGATACCGTCCACCGAGTGAGGCCGCTCAGCGCGATAGTCAAGCCTCGATTACCCATCGATCTGCGCTCCTCCCTCGTGGCGCTGCGGCACGGTCCTCGAGATCCGACGGTTCGCACCTACGCAGACGAGGTCTGGCGAGCCACTCGTACCCCCGACGGTGCGGCTACCGTCTGCTACGTGCGACGCGGCGACGAGATAGTCGTGAACGCCTGGGGGCCAGGGGCCGAGCACGCTCTGGACGGTGCGAGCGACGTGCTCGGCGGCCGAGATTCTCTCGACGGCTGGGATCCACGATCGCATCGCCTGGTCCGCGAGCTCGACAGACGCATGGACGGCATGCGCATGGTCGCGACGGGAGCCGTCTTCGAGGCGATAGTGCCGACGGTGCTCGAGCAAAAGGTGACGTCGGGCGAGGCCCACGAATCGTGGCGAAAGATGGCCTGGCGCTGGGGTGAGGAAGCGCCCGGCCCGGACGGCGTCAGGCTCCCGCCGTCACCGCAGAAGCTGGCCGGCGAGCCGTACTACGAGTACCACCGGTTCGGACTGGAGAAGAAGCGGACGGACATCGTCCGCCGGCTCGCCGCTCGGGTCGGTCGTCTCGAGGAAGCGAACACGCTCGGGCGCGCCCGGCTCGAAGCGTTCCCGGGTGTCGGGGTCTGGACATCGGCGAAGGTCGCCGAGGTAGCGTGGGCCGACGCCGACGCGGTGGCGGTGGGCGACTTCCATCTCGCGAAGATCGTCGTCTACGCGTTCACCGGGAAACGCAACGGCACCGACGACGAGATGCTCGAGCTGCTCGAGCCGTTCCGTCCGCATCGGGGCCGGGCCGCGAAGCTCCTCAAGTACGGAGCCGGACGACC
>JBOGXL010000070.1:0-2146 GCA_050694575.1 Actinomycetota bacterium
GGATCGATCGACGGGATGGTGTCGCGCGTCGGCGATGTCTCGCCGTCGATGAGCGCGGGGGCGTCGAACACCTTCATCCTCGTCGCGGCCGCCACGGCCTTGCGCATCTCCTCGCGGGCTGCGGGCCTGCGGAACTCGGTCAACGGCTCGTTGACGAACGGCTGTGGATCGAGCGCCGACGTCGGCGCACGGTCCAAGGGTGCCCCGGGCCGATGCAACTCCCCGTCGGCCACAACGGGCGGCGCGATGAGCTGCTCGAGGTCGACGCCTTCGGCGAAGCGATGCCGGAGGAAGGATTCGTTCGCCGTGTTCTCGAGCAGCCGCCGGACGAGATACGCCATGCCGGGCACGAGCTCCCCGATGGGCGCGTACGCGCGGACACGGAAGCCGAGGCGGCGCAGCGCCGCATGGATCGGTTCGGCCATCCCGTACAGGAGCTGGATCTCGACATCGGTGTCGTGGAGACCGCGCGAGCGAGCGGCAGAGATGGCGTACGCGATGGTGCGGATGTTGTGCGTCCCGAACGCCGGCCGGACGGTTCCGGCGTTGTCGATCAACAACCGAGCACAGCGCTCGTAGTTGGCGTCGGTGTGCTCCTTGCGTTCGAAGACCGGGACCGGCCAGCCGTGTGAAGCCGCAACTATCGTCTCGTAGTCCCAATACGCACCCTTCACGAGCCGGATGTTCAACGGCTTGCGCCTGTCCTTCGCCCATCCGACGAGCCGACGGAGATCGTCGTAGGAATCCTTGAGATACGCCTGGAGCACGGCGCCGAGCTCCAGGTCGTCGCCGAAGGAATCGCCCAGCGTCCGGACGAGCTCCAGCGTCATGTCCTTCACGTCGTAGTGCTCCATGTCGAGGTAGACGGAGGCACCGATGTCACGCGCGTGCGCGCAGATGTCGCGCATGCGCTCGGAGGCTTGGGCGAGTCCTCTTTCACGCGTCAGCGGCCCGAACAGCGGGGCGAGCGCCGTCGGCTTGACCGAGACATTTGCGCGCGGGACCGGCCCCCACGCATCCCGCTCGAGATGGGGATCCGGCGGCCATTGCTTCGCATCGGAAGCAAGCGCGTCGAGCAGCTCGTGAACGCGCTGCGCATACCGTTGCGCCTCGGGCTCGGTGACGGTCTTCTCGCCCAAGAGATCAACCGTCGAGGCCTCACCCAGCCGCCACAGCTCACGGAGGCGGGGCAGCGCATCGGCGGGTGTGGCACCGGCTATGAACTGCCGGGCCATGCGCAGGACGTTGCGTCTCGCGACGGCGGCCTCGATCTTCGCGCCGAAGGGGATGTGATCCGCAGCTTCGAGTCCCAGCTCCAGCGCCGTCGGGGCGTCCACGCCGTCGAGGTACTCCTCGAGGTGACGGGCGACGTCCGCGTCGTTGCGGCAGGCGGGGAACACGTCGACGAACCGGAAGAGCTGCGTCTTGAAGTCCGGGTGGTCCATCGCCCAGTCCAGGAGCCGGTCGGTCCACCACGTGAGCCGGTAGACGCGTGTGCGCTCGGATGCGCCCGCCGCGGCGATCCGGCGGGCGAGCGATTGGACGTCGCGCTCGAACGCCGCCTCCATCAAGCGAAGCGTACTCCGGCCCCCGGGCGAATTGACCCTTTCGTCCCACTCACGGAAGCATCGGGGCGTGCCCATCGCTGCCGTCAACGGGATAGAGATCTGCTACGAGTCGTTCGGTTCGCCGTCCGGCCCGGCCCTCCTTCTCGTCCGCGGCTTCGGCAGCCAGATGGTGGCGTGGCGGCCGGAGTTCTGCGAGCAGCTCGCCGAGCGCGGCTTCTGTGTCACGCGCTTCGACAACCGGGACGTCGGGTTGTCCAGTCAGCTCGACGGAGTCGAGTACACCGTCCGGGACATGGCGGCCGACACCGTAGGACTGCTCGACCATCTCGGCGTCGCCGCCGCGCACATCGTCGGCATCTCGATGGGCGGGATGATCGCCCAGCAGGTGGCCGTCGACTTCCCGGATCGTGTCCTCACGCTGACGTCGATGGCCTCGTCGATCGGCGGGCGGGATGCCGTCGCGCCGACGCCGGAGGCGGCTTCGATCTTCGTCGGTCCCGCGGCACGCTCCCGCGAGGAGTACGTCGAGAAAGCCGTCGCCGACAGGCGCATCATCGGCAGCCCCGGGTTCCCGTTCG
>JBOGXL010000071.1:0-1629 GCA_050694575.1 Actinomycetota bacterium
CGGCTTCTGTCCGGCCGATCAGCTCTTCGCCGACTGGCACTCCTTCGGTCAGGTGCCGCCTGGAAGCTACGGCGAGGGGGACAGTGCCGGTGGCAATTGCTTCTCGCCGTCGAACGGGTTGATCGGCTTGTCCGTCGGCTGGGGTGATGTGTACCGGTGGCAGCGGCCCGGTCAGTACGTCGACTTCGGCGCGAACGGCGACGGCCGCTACGTGGTCCGGGCCACCGCCGACAAGGCGAACCATGTCCTGGAATCGGACGAGGCGGACAACTCCTCGTACGCCCTCATCCACGTCGTGGGCGACTCAGTCCGGATCCTCGAGCGCGGCCGCGGGTCGAGTCACCTCGACGACGAGAAACTGGTGTATCGCGGCGCCGGTCCCGCCTCGGTTCGGTAGCAGCTCCACCGATACACTTCCCACGGCATGACGTCGCTCACTCGGCTCCCGCGCGGCGCAACGGTCGACGATGTCCACGAGCTCCTCGACCGCGACGGGTTCGCCGTCGTCGAAGGCTACCTCTCGACCGAGGACGTCGAGGCAAAGAAGGCCGATCTCGAGCGGATCCTCGCCACCGTGCCCACCGGACGCAACGACTTCGAGGGCTATTCCACCCAGCGCATCTACGCGATCTTCGCCAAGACACGAACCTTCGACGCGCAGGCGACCGATCCGCTGATCACGGGTGTCCTCGAGCGGGTCCTGGGCCCGGGCTTCCAGCTCAGCGCTCCCGTCGGGATCTCGATAGGGCCCGGCGAGAAAGCGCAGGTGCTCCATACGGACGACGGCGTGTATCCGTTCCCACGACCCCATCGGGAGCTCGTCGTCAACACCATGTGGGCGCTCGACGACTTCACCGAGCCCAACGGTGCGACACGCGTCGTCCCCGGGAGCCACCGCTGGGGCGGCGAACGTCCGGACGAGAGCACCGTCCCCGTCCGGGCGACCATGCCGGCCGGATCGGTGATGTTCTTCGTCGGTTCGGTTTTCCACGGCGGCGGCGCGAACGCGACGGATCGTCGGCGCCTGGGCGTGATCCTCGAGTACTGCGCGGGATTCGTTCGTCCTCAGGAGAACCACGTCCTCGGGGTGCCGAAGGAGATCGTCCGGGACCTCGATCCCAAGCTGCAAGAGCTGCTCGGTTACAACGTCGTCGGCCTGCTCGGAAACGTCGATGGACGTCACCCGCGCAAGTACATCGACGACCGCCGAGCGGTCACCGACGGACGGCTGGTCCTTTAGGCGCGAAGCTCTGTGGCGCGCTTTCGCTTCGCTGTCCGCCGGAGCGACGCGCCGCTCAGCAAGAACACCGCGACGGGGGGGACGAGCGGCAGAACACCCATCTGGCCCGACCCCTTGTTCGCCGGCTTGCCCTCGAACGAGACGCTGCGCCCGTACTCCTCGACTTCGCCGGCAGGGAGCGATCGACGGCCGACGCGGATCCCCTCGAGGCCCCGGATCGACTCCACGGCTCTGTTGCCCGCGTCGTCCGTCGCCTCGGCGTAGAAGCTGAACAGTGATCCGGCAGGGTTGATGACCTTCCACCGGACCGCGTACCGTCCATCCTCGCCATGAACGTCCGTGCCGACGGGTGTCCACCGATCCTTGTTGTCGGTAGCGAAGAACCGGAC
>JBOGXL010000072.1:0-5499 GCA_050694575.1 Actinomycetota bacterium
CTTGGCCGTCGAAGGTCGTCCGGGGGAAGCCGTCCAGAAGCTCAATGAGCCTCGGGTCAGCCATCGGGGCTAAACGAAGACACCTTCGCCGAGTTGATCAATCGCGCCGAGGACTTCGCGATACCGACCCTGACGCAGGAGCTCAGCCGGCTTCTCGTGACCAAGCAGAGGGTTCGGCGTGAACAGCCAATCGCGCGCAGGCTCGGGGCGAAGGGTACCGGCGAGACGCTCCAAGGCCGCCAACAGTTCGAGGAGACGTTCCCGTGTCGGGCGACGCGGTTGCACGTTCCCGTGGACCCAGCGCGCGATCGTTCGTGAGCTCGCATCAACGATTCGAGCCACATCGGCCTGATCGAGCCCGATGCGTTCGATTGAGTCCTCGAGACGTTTCGTCAGCGTCGTCACGCGCGCTCCAGCTCTTCCAAGAGCGATGACCCCGCGAGGGCCTGCTCAATGGCGCGGCCGTTGTAGTTCGTGATTCTCGGCCAGTACCCGGCCTCAGCCGGTTTGACCTCTGGACGTTCGGGCGTCATAATACCTGACATCGTGGTGCCATTGTAACTGACAATGACACGACAGTACATACCCCGCCTGTGCCTCCCGCCCAGCTCCGCGTCATGCATCACCGGGGGACTCTGGACAGGGTTGCCCAAAGGCTCTACCGCTTCCCCGTGGTTCCGACGACTGCTCTCGACCAATACATGGAAGCCGTGCTCTGGACACGGACCCCTGCCGCCTTGAGTCACGAGACGGCGCTCGATCTCTACGAACTGTGTGATGTGAACCCGGCCCGGATCCACATCACGGTGCCGGCGACCTACCGGCTCCGACGCAACGCCCCCGCGGTCTATGAGCTACACCGACGGGACCTCGACGAGGCCGACAGCACTCTGCACGAGGGCATCCCGATTGTCACGATCCGACGCGCCATCCTCGACTGCATCGAAGCGAACATCGGCGGTCACCTCATCGGTCAAGCGCTGGAGGAAGTCCGCAAGAAAGGGCTCATCGGAGAACGGGATGTCGCGCTTGTCAGTGACACCTACCAAGCTCGGCAATCGACATGATCGTTCGCTGCAGGAAGAAGGTTCTTGATCTGCTCGCTCGAACGCCCGACTCCGATGAGCCTTCCGGATCGGACGTTGACTGGCACGTGAACCTTCTGTGGATCGACAAGCGCAAGAACCTGCTGATGGTGGAGGCCGAGACGCTGTTCGCGATCTTCGTCGCGGACGTGCGCAAGCCCGCGATCGTGGCGTTCGAGGCCTTCGTGGTCGATCGCGTGCGCGAAGCGCTGGTCGAAGAAGGCCTTCCGGCCCAGACGTTCGGTCACCTCGATCCGGACGCGGTCAAGCTCGCCGAACAGCGAGCAAGAAGGTGCTCGGGACCATGAACGACATGGCGTTGAGGGTCACGCTCGACATCTCGATCTCGCTAGACGGGTTCGTCACCGACCCGAACCCCGGCGTTGGTCTCCCTCCGGGAGATCCGGGACGGCTTCACGATTGGATGTTCGACGCCAAGACCGACGACGATGCAGCGGTAACGGACGAGATCTACGCGACAACCGGCGCAGTCATCATCGGGAAGCGGATGTTCGACCTCGGATTTGAGCCCTGGGGCGACCCACCTCCGTTTCAAATGCCGGTCTTCGTGCTCACGAACACAGGGAGGGAACCACTTCCGATGAAAGGCGCGACGACCTACACGTTCGTGACCGAAGGGATCGGGCCGGCCCTCGAGCAAGCGAAAGCCGCAGTCGGCGCCAAGAACGTCGGGATATGGGGCGGCGCGAACGTCTGTCAGCAGTACCTGAAGGCGCGCCTGGTCGACGAGATGCAGATCCACCTAATCCCGGTGCTTCTCGGTGACGGGGTGCGGCTGTTCGAGAACTTGGGCTCGGAGCGCATCGATCTGCATCGAACACGGACGATCGAGACGCCCGCGGCCACCCACCTGCGCTTCACTGTCAAGTGATGGACGGTGGTAGCGACTAGTTTTTCGCGTGCCGGTGATCCGCTGTTGAGCACGTCGCGCATATGCATGTTCTTACATTGGATTGGTCGGGCCAAACTTGCAGGCGGCATGGAGAAGGTCGGCTACGACGCACGCCTGCACGCTGTCTACGCCGCCGGCCGGCAGATGTCGCCCGATGCACTACGAACCTGGATGGAGGTGTTCGCGGAGCTCGGACGGTCACGCAGTCGTTCAGTCGAACGAGATCGTGCTCGGCGCGAGCTTCCGCCTGATGCGTGTCGAGCGTGGCGAGAAGTCGCCTGATGTCGTGGACTTCTTGCCGCGCGCTCTCGAGCGCGACGGCGGCCAGATCCGATTCGACCTCGACCTCGAGCCTCGAGATCTCCAGCTTCCGGAGCAGCTCGAGGCGTTCACGCAGCTCGACGCGCGGACTGGCTTCGGCTGGCGGTGTTCCGATCATCTGTTCCTTCTGCTGTGAGTGTGCGTTCGTATCTGTCGGCTTGAATCACGGCGCCGAGCATCCCTCCGAATCCCATGCCGCCGAAGAACCCGACGTGAGCAGCGGCGAGGATGCTCATGGGCCCGCCGCCGAAGTACGCGACCAGCGCAGCGACCGGCACAGCGACAGTGAGCGCTCCAACGACGGCGCCGATGACGGTGGCTCTGCCCATGTGCGGGATGCCGGTGAGCGAGACCTCGTGCGCGTTCATGCCACCAGACCTTCGTACTCGGAATGACGCTTGATGAACGACGCGACGAAGGAGCAGTTCGGGACGACGCGAACCCCTGCATTCTCCGCACTGACAAGCGCGAACGTGACGACATCACCCGCAAGTCCGCGACCGCGAAACGAGGGCGCAACCTCTGTGTGGTTGAGCGCGATGACTCCTCGCCCGATCTCGTAGTCGACCCACGCGGCAACTTGGTCGTCGATCGTGAGCTCGAACCTCTTCAACGAGCCGTTCTTCGCGTATCTCTCGACCATCAGACGTTCCTCCTACTGATCTGCGGCTCGTCGGTGACGACCGACCGACGCCGCGCGGGCTCCCTGCTCCCGCCGACGCGCATCGCCATCCGGTACACCAGGACGCCGCCGAGCCAGTTGCCGGCGACCATGACGCCGATCGCTGCACCAAGAGCGAGCAGACCGGAGGGCGGCGCTGGACCGTCGCGCTCGGCGAGGAACAGTGCGAAGGCAAGTGCGGCCAGTAAGAACGCTGCGGCTTGATAGAGCATGTGTTTGGTAGCGACACCGCGCTTCGACGATCCAGCCACCATCCCCGACCAATCGAGCAGGCCCGTCAGCGCGGCCGGCACTGTGGCGACTATCCCGAGGCCAACCGTGAATGTCGCCGCGTCGGCTGCGTGCGCTGAGCCCTGGACACGTGAGATCAGACCGAAGACCAATGCTGTCGGATAGAGGGCTGTCGGGAAGTGGATGAACATCGCGTGCGTCGGGTGCGCCCAGGGCTTGCCCTGCGCGATCTCTTTGAGCGTCCAGTCGGTGATCCGCATGTCGTCGTCCCTCTTCTTTGAGCGCGACCCGGGAGGGAGGGCGACGGGTCGCCGCTCCCTCCACGGACGCGCCGCGGGTCTCTAATCGGCCTTGTCCTGCTTCTGCTGCTCTTCCTGCTCCCGCTTGTCGTCCTGCTTCTCGCCCTCTTCGGACTTGGTCTGGCACCCACACGCCTGGCACATGTCGTTCTCCTTTCAGTCGTAGGTGGCGTTACTTCTTTGCCGCTTCCAGGTTCCTCAGGACCTCTTCGAGCGAGATCCCTGCTGCCTTCGCTGCTTCCTCGAGATCCTCAAGGGTGATATGGCGATCGTCGCCATGCGTGGCGTTCGGCTCACCGCAGCCACATGACAGGCACATGCTTTCCTCCTTTCCTTCGATGACGTTTCTTCGACGAATCTGCGCGTGTCTGCTCGGCCGTGGAGGCGATAACCGGTCCCTGAACGAAGCCGCTACCGCGGCATGGGAGATGAGAGCGGGCCCAGGAGGCGGGGGCGGACGCTGTGGTCGGGCCCGCTCTCGTCCCATGAGTCATCACGACGAGGTTTCTTCGACGATGACCTGACCCTTCATCTGGGTCGGGTGCAGGGAGCAGTCGTAGCGGAAGACGCCCGCCTTCTCGAAAGTGATCGAGGTCTCGTCACCGACCCCGAGCTGCTTGTCCACGCCGCTTCCGTCGAGCAAGCGAACGGTGTGCGGAAAGTCGTCCTGGTTGATCCATGTGACGACGGCGCCCGCGGCGACTTTGGCGACGTCCGGCTCGAACTTGTAGCTCTTTGGAAGATGGACGGTGATGGCTTTGGCGAGCGTCGCGCTCGCGGTGTCCACTGCGACCTTTCCCGCCTGCTTCGACGACGTCGACGTACCCGACGCGCAAGCCGAGGCCACGAGTAGCGCTGACGCGACGAAGGGGAGCAGTCGTGTGTGCCTCATCGGACCGCCGCCTTGCGCGCCGCGGACTTGCTGGTGGGGGCAACGACTTCGTCCGTACCGCTCGCCAGCCCGTGGCGGACGAAGCCGGCGAAGAGCGTGACCAGGCCGGCGAGCACCAGGACCTCGGAGACGGTGTGCGCGAAGAGGAACAGCGTGAGGTTGACGTGGTACGTCATGTAGCTGACCTCGGCGAGCGCGAAGATCGCGAATCCCAGGCCGAAGAGCTCGTGGCCGTTCTGGAGCATCCGCAGCGCGAACACCGCGGCCAGCGCGAAGAGCGTGACGTGGACGAGCATGAACAGCCCCCACGGCACGCGATTGATCAGGTCACAGCACGGACTATCGAGAAGCTGTGGCGCTGCTGCGAGCAGCATTGCGTTCTCCCTTCTCTCGGGCGCGGCGCCGCGAGTCGGTCGCCGCACGGATGACGCCCCAAAGGGCCAGCAGCATCCCGGCCAAGGTCAGGGCATGACCGATGAAGCCGATGTGCAGCACTCTTCCCGCGTGTAGATCGGCGGTGAAGACGTGGTGGATGAAGTCGGCGAGCACGCCGTTCCCGGCCAGGAACAAGCCGAGTCGGGTCACCGACGGGATCGACCGCAACAGGGAGCGCGCCATCACACCGGCTTCGGTGCGGCTGGGGATGCGCTCGCAAAAGGGAAGCGAACGACGGTCTCCACAGGCTTGGTTTGCTCGGCGTCGAGGTAGTCGCCGGCCATGCGGCGGGATTCCTCGATGAGCGAGCGGCTGCGTGACAGGTTCCAGATGGGCGTCGGTGCGACGCACGGTGACGGCAGGACGACGATCCGCGCGGCGTTGCGGTAGCGACGGACGTCCTCGGCGAGTGTGCGATTGAGGAGCAGGCCGATCGAACGCCACAGGACGTCGATCGCCTTCAGTCGGCGTCCACCGGCGGGGCAGTCGAAGCCGGTGCGAACGACGTAGATCTCTTTGGCTCCGGCGCCGACGGCGGGGGAGATCGGGACGTTATCGGCGATACCGCCGTCGACGTACAGACGCCCGGCGATCTCAACCGGTGGGAACAGGCCGGGCAGGGCGGCGCTCGCGAGCACGGC
>JBOGXL010000073.1:0-16345 GCA_050694575.1 Actinomycetota bacterium
TGCCCGAGAAGCCGATCCCGATCATGATCGGCACGTGGGGGCCGAAGATGTGCGCGCTGGCCGGTGAGGTCGCCGACGAGGTGAAGGTCGGCGGGTCGGCCAACCCCGACGTCGTACCCGTGATCCGGGGATACATCGGCGCGGGCGAGGATCGGGCCGGTCGGCCTCGCGGCACGGTGGGGGTGGTGATGGGCGCCGTAACGGTCGTCGACTCCGATCGTGAGCAGGCGCGGTCCGCCGCACGGCGAGCGGTGGCGCGCTATCTGCCCGTTGTCGCGCCGCTGGATCCGACGCTCAATGTTGACCCCGAGCTCATGAAACGTCTGCGCCGCCACGTCGAGCACTCTGAGTACGAGGAAGCGTCGGGTCTGATCTCCGATGCGATGATCGATCGTTTCGCGTTCTCCGGGACCGCGGGCGACATCATCGAAGCGGCCGAAGCCCTGTTCGAGGCGGGAGCGAGTCGCGTCGAGTTTGGCGCGCCGCACGGACTCAGCTCCGATGAGGGCATCCGCGTCCTCGGAGAGCAGGTAGTGCCGGTGTTGAGGCGGGCTTGACTCCCGCTCGATCGAGGCTGTTGCGCAGGCCGAGTGGGTCGCGCGCGAGCGCGGTGACGAGCACGCCGGGGCCGGAGAGGTCGAGCACGGCGCAGCCCGGCTCGGCGAACGGCGTGAGGGGCTCGTTCACGAGCAGCATCGATCCGATGCAGCGAGCGCCGGCGACGACGGCTGGCCCGTTCCAGTCGTCCCCCTCGCCCAAGCGCAGGCGGTGGCGCAGTAGCGGAGCGCCGTCGACCTCGACGTCGAGACGCGATTCCCATGCGCCGGGCGCCTCGCCCTCGCGTCCGAGGACCACCTCGTCGCGCCACACGACCCGTCCGCCGCCGGCGACCGAGATCCCGACCTCGACCACGTGCCGGCAGCCGAAGGCCGCGACCGAAGGCTCCGGTAGCCATCGCAGCATCCCGCCCGCCGCGACCGCCGCGCGGATCGCGAAACGCGATAGCTCGCCCCGGGGGCCGGGGAGCGCCACGGACGCGGCCGCGCTCCGCACGGTGAGCTCGGCCCCGAGGTGCACCTCGATGTGTAGCGACAAGTCGTCGCCGCCGATGGGGCCCGCTGCTCCGCCGACGAGGTACACAGCGTCCGGCGTGTCGCGGAGCACGATCGGCGCCTGCGACCGCAGCACGCCGATCCGCGTGACGCCCCCTTGAGAGCAGGCGACGATCCGGGCGTGAGCCTTCACCTGGACAGCTGCGTCCGAACCCAGCCGGTTACATCGGCGCCGTCGGGATCGGTGCGCAGCGACAGGAAGACGGTCGGCAAACCGGCACGCTTCAACGCCGCGTCCCGGGCCATGACCGCAAGGTCGGCGCCGACCAGCGGTGCAAGGTCGGTCTTGTTGACGACGAGCAGATCCGATGAGCACACTCCCGGCCCGCCCTTGCGCGGCACCTTGTCACCGCCGCTACAGTCGATGACGAAGATCTGGCGGTCGACGAGCCCGCGGCTAAAGGTCGCCGTCAGGTTGTCGCCACCCGACTCGATCAGCACGAGGTCCGGGGCGTGACGCGCCTCGAGCTCCTCGACGGCTTCGAGGTTCGCGGCGATGTCGTCGCGTATCGCGGTGTGCGGGCAGCATCCGGTCTCGACGGCGCTGATGCGGTCGTCGTCGAGCACACCGGCGGAGCGCAGGAAGTCGGCGTCCTCGGTCGTGTAGATGTCGTTGGTCACGACCGCGATCGACGCCTCGGCGCGGAGCGTGCGGCAGAGCGCCGCGACCAGCGCCGTCTTCCCCGACCCGACCGGTCCGCCGACCCCGATGCGCAACCCACGGTCAGGATGCAAACAAGCGCACCTCCCAGGACGCGTGCAGCTCCGCGTCGATCTCGAGCAGTGGCGCGGTCTGGGACGGCAACGCGCGAAGCGGACCGCGCGACGCGGCGAAAGCCTGTGACGCGATCGCGTCGATCCGGGGGCCGAGGGTGGCGAGCAGCGCGGCGACGGCGAGGGGGTCGAGGCCCAGGAGCCGAACCGCGGCCGACGCGGGCCCGGCGACCGAGGAGTACGCCGATGCGAGTGCGGCGTCTTGCGCGCCCAGCTCGGCCGCCGCCGCCGCCGCACCGAGTGCCACGGGATGGTGCGGCTGCGGCACCTGCTCGCACAGCGACCGGAGCACCTCACCCGGCCAGGCGCGCGCCGCGACTCGCACGAGGGCGCGGCCTTGCTTCCGCGACGCGGCGCGTTGCGCGGGGGACGGCGTGCGGGCGTCCGCCTCGGCGTCCAGCGTCCTCCAACCGTGGCGTCCGGTGCACGCCGCAGCGGCGAGACCGGCTGCGCACAGCCCGGCCGTGCCCAGACGTCCGCTGAGGAACTGCCCGAGCGTACAGACGTCCTCAACTCGACCGGCCGCGACCGCGGCCTCCAGGCCCCCGGAGTGCACGTGCCCGCCACCGGGAAAGCGTCCGTCGGACAGAAGCAACAGCCGGGCCGGCATCAGAACAGGAAGTAGCGCTGGGCCATCGGCAGCACGCTCGCGGGCGATTCTTCGACGCCCTCGCCGTCGATACGGACGGCGAAGGTGTCGGGGTCGACCTCGATGCGCGGGAGCGCGGTGTTCTCCGGAAGGTCGGCCTTCGTGCGGCCCCGGACGTCGGAGATCGCCACGATGCGGCGCCGAAGCGACACGCTCCCGTCGAAGTCCCGTGCAACGAAGGCGATCGACAGCGCCGGTGAGACATCGCGTCCGAACATCGGACGAGGCAGCACCGGCTGCGGCGTCGGGATCGACGCGTTCGCGTCGCCGATCGCCGCCCACACGATCATCCCGCCCTTCACCACCACGTGTGGACGGACGCCGAAGAACGCGGGTTCCCACAGCACCAGATCGGCCAGCTTGCCGGGCTCCACCGAGCCGATCTCGGCCTCGAGACCGTGCGCGACGGCCGGGCAGATCGTGTACTTCGCGACGTAGCGGCGCGCGCGCAGGTTGTCAGCGCCGCCGTCGCCCTCGAGCGCCCCGCGCCGCTGCTTCATGGCGTGTGCGGTCTGCCAGGTGCGTAGCACGACCTCGCCGACGCGTCCCATCGCCTGGGAATCGGAGCCGATCATCGAAATGGCGCCGATGTCGTGCAGGACGTCCTCGGCCGCGATCGTCGACGGACGGATCCTGCTCTCGGCGAAGGCGAGATCCTCGGGCACCGCCGGATTGAGGTGGTGGCAGACCATGAGCATGTCGAGGTGCTCGTCGATTGTGTTCACGGTGTGCGGGCGTGTCGGGTTCGTCGACGACGGCAGCACGTTGGGGTGGGAGGCGACGGTGATGATGTCCGGCGCATGACCGCCTCCGGCGCCTTCGGTGTGATACGCGTGGATCGTCCGGCCCCCGATCGCGCGCAGCGTGTCCTGGACGTAGCCCGCCTCGTTCAGCGTGTCACTGTGCAGCGCCACCTGAACGCCGGACGTGTCGGCCACGCGCAGGCACGCGTCGATCGCGGCCGGCGTGGATCCCCAGTCCTCGTGCAGCTTGAAGCCGGCGGCGCCGGCCCGCACCTGCTCCCACAGCGCGTCCTGCGACACGGTGTTGCCCTTGCCGAGCAGCGCGACGTTCACGGGCCAGGGATCGAGCGCTTCGAGCATGCGCGCGAGGTGCCATGCGCCCGGAGTCACCGTCGTGGCCTTTGTGCCCTCGGCCGGCCCGGTGCCGCCGCCGATCACGGTCGTTATACCGGTCCCCAGGGCCTCGGAGAGGATCTGCGGGCAGATCAGATGGACGTGGCAGTCGATGGCGCCGGCGGTCAGGATCCGTCCGTTACCGGAGATGATCTCGGTGGACGCACCGATGTGCAAGGCCTCATCCACGCCGTCCATCGTGTCGGGGTTGCCGGCGTTGCCGAGCGCGACGATGCGTCCGTCGCGGATGCCGACGTCCGCCTTGATCACGCCCCAGTGATCGAGGACGACCGCGCCGGTGATGACGGTATCCGGCGCGCCGTCGGCACGCGTTGCCTGCGACTGGCCCATCGACTCGCGGATGACCTTCCCGCCGCCGAAGACGGCTTCGTCGCCATAGTGGGGCTCGCCCCCCGGCCCCGGGGCGGCGCACAGGTCACGCTCGACCTCGATGAGCAGGTCGGTGTCGGCCAGACGGATCCGATCACCGGCCGTCGGCCCGTACAGCGCCGCGTAGCGCCGGCGCGAGAGCTGCATCTACAGGCGCCCGGCGGCCTCGCCGCGCAGGCCGGGCACGATGCGCCTGCCGGCAAGCGCCACGAGCGAAACCTCGCGCGCGATGCCGGGCTCGAAACGCACCGCCGTACCGGCGGGGACGGCCAGGCGTAGTCCCCACGCCGCCCGGCGGTCGAAGACAAGGGCCGGGTTTGCCTCCGCGAAGTGGTAGTGCGATCCGATCTGCACCGGACGGTCGCCGGCGTTCACGACGCGGAGCGTTGCGACCTCGCGTCCGGCGCTGATCTCGACGTCGCCGTCGCCGTGGATAATCTCGCCCGGTATCATGCGTCCGCGACGTTCATACGATCGGATTGTGCACGGTCACGAGCTTGGTTCCGTCCGGGAAGGTCGCCTCGACCTGGACCTCCGTGATCATGTCCGGCACACCGTCCATCACGTGCTCGCGCCGCAGGACGGTGCGGCCGGCTTCCATCAGGTCGGCCACGCTCCGGCCGTCCCTCGCACCCTCGAGCAGGAACGACGTGATCACCGCCACCGCCTCTGGGTGGTTGAGGAGCAGCCCTCGGGCCCGGCGCTTGAGTGCGAGGTCGGCGGCGACGTGGACGAGCAGACGTTCTTGCTCGTGCAGGCTCAGGCGCACCCGACCCTCCCGTGCAGCCGGTCGTCGATGCGCTCGCAGAGCGACTGGAAGGCCGGCTCGCGCAGCAGGTGCCGTTCGCGCAGCGGCCCGAAGCCGACGACGATCTCATCGGCGATGCGTCCGGGGTGCGGCGTCAAGACGTAGATCCGTTGGGACAGGAACACGGCCTCTTCGACGTCGTGTGTGACGAGGAGGATCGTCGCCTTCGTGTCGCGCCAAACCTGGAGCAGGAACTCGCGCATCGACGATCGTGTGTGCGCGTCGAGTGCTCCGAACGGCTCGTCCAGGAGCAGGACCTCGGGCTCGGTCGCCAGCGCTCGCGCGATCGCCGTCCGCTGCTGCATGCCGCCCGAGAGCTGCTTCGGCAGCGCGTCGGTGAACCGCGTGAGGCCGACGACCTCGAGATAGCGCTCGACGCGCGACCGGATCTCGTCTGACGTCAGACCCTGGAGCTCGAGCCCGAAGGCGACGTTGGAGGCGACGGTGCGCCACGGGTAGAGCGAGTAGCTCTGGAAGACGAGTCCGCGGTCGGGGCCGGGCCCTGTGATCTCGTGGCCGTCGAGCAGCACCGACCCGGACGTCGGTTCGTCCAGACCCGCCGCGATCTGAAGCAGCGTCGACTTGCCGCACCCCGACGGTCCGACGAGACACACGACCTCACCCGGATCGATCCGGACGTCCACCTCGTCGAGCGCTCGCATTGGTCCGGTGCGCGTCTCGAAGTCCTTCACGAGCTTCCAGGTCTCGAGCTTCGGGATCACTCGGCCCACGGCGCGATCCCCTTCCGCAGCAGACGGAAGCCGATGTCCATCGCGACGCCGATGACGCCGATGACAATCAGCACCGCGAAGATCTGGTCGGTCTGAAGGAAACGCTGCGCGCGCGTGATCCGGTAGCCCAGGCCGGACTGCGCCGCGATCAGCTCGGCGACGACGACGAGATTCCACGTCGCGGCGATGTTCACACGCATCGCGTCGATGACCCCGGGCACGGAGTGCGGCAGGATCACCTTTCGCAACACAACCAAGCGTCCGGCCCCCAGCGTGTACGCGGAATCGATGAGCTGTCTGGGGACGAGACGGGCGACGTCGGCCGTCATCAGCGTGTTGAAGAAGACCGTCCCGATGAAGAGCAACGCGATCTTGGACGACTCACCGAGGCCCAGCCAGATGATCAGCAGCGGGATGAAGGCCGGCGCAGGCATGTAACGGACGAGCCCGATCATGGGCTCGAACATGGCCCGGACGGCCGGGATCGTTCCCATCGCGATGCCGAGCGGGACCGAGACGAACACAACGAGCGCGAAGCCCAAGCTGACGCGGCCCATCGTCGCGAGGATGTCGGGCCCGAGCTGGCCGCCTGTGGCGAGCCGGACGCCGGCCTTGATCACCGCCGCCGGCGACGGCAGGAACAGCGGGTTGACCGCGTGACCGGCCGACAGGACGAACCAAGCCACGAGCGGCGTCAGGAGCGACAGGATCACGATCGGCCGCCGAACGCGCCGCGGGAGATCCTCGCGCAACCCCAAGACGCGCCAACGCCGCGTCGCTGTCGCGGACTGCCGGCTCGTCGGCGACACGGTCACCGCCATCGCGTCATCCGCCATGACGTTTTCAGGTGGCCAGCTCCTTGACGAAGCTGGCGTCCAGGATCCCGTCGAGGTCGGGCACCTTCTTCACGAAACCCGCATCCTTCAGGAACGCTGCGATGGTCTTCGCGGCGAAGTCGAGGTGCGACATGTCGTCGCCGGGTTCGAAGGCCGACAGGTTCTGCTCGAGGGTGAAGATCGTCGTGCCTTCGTCGTAGGCCTTGTACTCGGCTTCGGAGACGCCGGCGCGCTTGGCCATGATCGTCAGGGCTTGCGCCGGATGCGACTTGATCCAGTCGAGGGTCTCGAACCACACGCCGACCAGCTTCTGGACGTCAGCCTTGCGATCCAGCAGCTCGCGCCGGACGACCAGGTGGTCGGGGATCGACCCCGGGAAGTCCTTCGACGTGAAAAGGGCCTTCGATCCCTCGAGCTCCAGCGCTTTCGTTGTGAAGGGCGCGAACACGCCGACGGCGTCGAGCTTTCCGGCAGCGAACGCCGACGCCGCGGCATCGGTGAGCAGCGGCTGGAGCGAGATGTCGTTCGGGCCCAAGCCGGCCTCGCGTAGCCCGAGCAGGAGCAGGAAGTGGTCGACGGTCCCCTCTTCGACACCGACCGTGCGGCCCCGCAGGTCCGCGGTCGAGGTGATGCCGGGCTTCGCGATGATCTGGTCGTTGCCCGTCGAGTTGTCGTTGACGAGGACGACGACCTGGTCGCTCCCGGCCGCCACGGACGAGATCGTGTCGTTCAGGGTCTGGGTGTTCGCGTCGAGCTTGCCGGCGTTCAAGGCGTTGAGCGAGTCGGTGTAGCTCTCGAAGTACTGGAGGTCGACGTCCAGACCCGCCTTCGTGAAGAGGCCCTTTTCTTTCGCGACCTGCCACGGGAACCACCCCGGCCACGCGCTGAACCCGACGGTGATCTTGGCGCTGGACGGCGCCGCGGTCGGTTCGGTGGTGGGTGTCGTCCCGTCACCGCAGGCGACGGCGACGAGCAGGACGAGCGCAACGGCGAGCGTCTTAGCCTTTCGCATAGATACCTCCCATGTGTCCGGCCAGGTGGCCGGCCTTCACGAGGCACGCGAGCGTGTCGCAGACCACTCGCGTGCCGATGAGCGACGTGATGTCGGAGGAGTCGTAGGGCGGTGAGCACTCGACGATCTCGATGCCCGCCAAAGGCCTCTCCGACGCGATGAGCTGGATGAACTTGAGCACCTCGCGGGGCAGGAACCCACCGGGCTCCGGCCACCCGGTGCCGGGGACGAACGCGGCGTCGAGGCAGTCGACGTCGAAGCTCAGCCACACCGCCTCGGCGTCGTTCCACGCGACCTCGAGCGCGCGTTCCGCGGCCGCCTCGATGCCCATGTCGACGCAGTCGGTGACCGTCATCACCGTCGTGCCCCGATCCCGTCCGACCTTCACCCCCGGACGCGGCGCTTGCCAGCCCCCGATCCCGATCTGGACGAGGTTGGGCGCCGGGACGTTTTCGATGTCGGTCGCGTGGAACCAGGGCGTGGTGTGCATCCGCTCGTCGAGATCGGTCTCCTGCGTGTCGACGTGACGGTCGAAATGGATGATCCCGAGGTTGCCGCTCAGGTGCTCGGCCACGCCTCGGACTGTCGCATACCCGATCGAGTGATCACCGCCGAGCACGATCGGGAACGCCCCGGACGCGTACACGTGCGACACGGCCTTGCTGATCTGGTCGAAGGTCTTCTCGATGTTGCCGGGGATCGTGAAGATGTCCCCGAGGTCGCACATCCGCATCGACTCCCGGAGGTCGACGCCGAGCTCGAAGCTGTAGGTGCCGTAGAGCGCCGAGATCCGCCGCATGCCCTGGGGGCCGAAGCGCGTCCCGGGACGGTAGGTGGTCCCAGAGTCGTGCGGCGCGCCCAGGATCGCGACGTCGTAGGCGCCGCAGCCTCGGACGTCCTCGAGATAGGGCTGCTTGAGGAACGTGTTGATACCGGCGTAGTGGGGTAGCTCGCCGCGGCTGAAGGTGGGGATCGTCCGGTCGACGATCGAGTCGGCTCCCGGCAGCCCGAGCTCCAGCCCGCGCGCGATCTCCTCCTCCCAGGCCCGGGTGGGAAGCTCCGCCTCCGCCTCGACCGCGCGTCGCGCCTCGGGGCCGTACCGGTCGTGCAGCTCCACGCCGCCTCCTTGCCACCGGGCCTGAAAACGCGAAGGCCCGGTGAGCTTGTCGGCTCTCCCGGGCTTTTATCCCTCCGTGTAGCGGCATTCCGCCGCCCGCACCTCTCGGACCAGGCCACCCGTCTTGAGGGGTGCGGAACCCTAGGCGCGAACCGTATCCGGTTATCGGGGTCAGGCTAGGTGCAGAGTGTTTCGCGGGCGTAACGCAAAGCGACCCCGCGTGTTACGTGTCAGTTCTTGCGCCCGCGATGGACTGGACGGCGATGGATCAGCGACCCAGAACTTCGCCCACAACCGGCCGGCAAAGACCCCTTATTCAACGGTCTCCTAGCGATGAAGGGCGACGTGAGATGGCGCCACAAGCCACTCGCGCCATCTCAGACCGAACGCGCGCTCGAACGCATCGAACTCATCGCGTAACGCGCGGCCCGGCCAGTCGTCTCCGAGGAGCTCGGGCGGAAGCAAAGGGTCGCTTTGCATGTGGCGCAGGACCGCTGCTGCGAGAAGGAAACCCGCAGCCAGAGCGTCCTTGCGTCCGCGCTCGAGACGGCCCGTTTGTGTCGACATCCTGCGTCGGAGCTCGTTTCCTCGTGTGAGCCAGCCGCCGAGGTCCCAGAGCGTTGCCGCGAGCCGACGATCACTCATCTCCCCAGGGATGTCATCGAGCACTTCAGGGCGCGCCCGAAACCAAGTACATTGCTCATCGGCGACTGTCCGCGCGTGGGGGAGATCGGCGGCGTCGAGGTTGTCCGGCCGCATCCAAACGCCTTCCCGCAGCTCCGCGAGGCGCAACGCACGCATGGCGCTGCGAAGTCCGGCCCGCTGCGCGGCGGTGCGCGACGCGGCCGTCACGATGCCGACCAGCCAATCTCCCGTCCAAGTTCGCAGCACGGGCCTGCGGCTTTCGTCTTGTCTCGTCATGCGTTCGAGGAGGTGCCCGGCCAGCGCGTAGCTGCCGTCCGAAGCCTCGAGCTCTCCGGCGGCGACCATCCGCGAGAGAGCCACGCGCGTCGTCCCCTCGCCGACCCCGAACAGCTCACCGGACCGGACGAGGACGTGCGAGGCAAGGACCGGTGGCCGGGCTCCGAGCAGCGTCGAGGCGATGACCGACCGGGCCGTAAGCGGGCGCTCGCCCGAGAGGGTATTACCGTTCAGTTTCACTTGTCAGAAGGATTGTAATACACTCGTGGACATCGATCGAAGGGGGAGGACATGGTCCTGGAAGAGTCGAGGCTTTCAGACGAGACGACCCCGACCGCGAGCCCGCCGTCTGCCTACGCCGCCGAGCCGGTGGACCGGCTCCCGTTCTCGACGCCCGAAAAATCCGACCGGTACCGGACCGAGAGGTACACCGGGGCGGTCGGGCTCAACTGGTATGCGTGCGAACCCACACTCCAATTCCTCATGCGCTACTACATGCAGCCGGATGAGCTCGCCTGGGCCGACCCGCACCTCGTCCGGATCGGCGCGCTCATGGGCGGACCCGTGGCCCGGTGGGCCGAGGACACCGATCGCAACCCGCCCCGCCTCGAGCGCTACGACCGATGGGGCCACGACGTCAGCCGAGTCGTCATGCCCCCGTCGTTCCTCGAATCCAAGCGCGCGCTCCTCGACGCGTCGGCGCGCCTGCGCGGTGACGCCCAACGCGCCGGCGTGAGCTTTGCGATCGCCTCCTCCGCTTATAGCTACATGCTCAACCAAGCCGACATCGGCATGGCGTGTGCCCTCGGCACGGGCGGCGGGATGGTGCAGACGCTCGTGGTCGCCTACGCGCCGCCGGACGTGCGCGACTACGTGCTGGGACGATTCGAATCGGGAGAGTGGTCGGGCGAGACCGCGCAGATGCTCACCGAGCGCACCGGAGGATCCGACCTCGGAGCACTCGAGACTACGGCAACACCCAACGGTGACTCGTGGCTCCTCAACGGCTTCAAGTGGTTCGCCTCGAACTGCAACGGCGAGGCGTTCGTCGTCATGGCCAAGCCCGTCGGCGCCGTCGACTCCACGCGAGGCGTCGCCAACTTCCTCGTCCTTCGGACGCGCCGCGACGGCTCACGTAACGGAGTGCGCATCCGGCGGCTGAAGGACAAGCTCGGTACTCGCTCGGTCGCCTCCGGCGAGGTGGAGTTCGTCGATGCCGAGGCTTTCTTGCTCTCTGGCTCCGCGAGCGGCTCCTCGGGATCGTCGGACGGCACGGGGCTCGCCCGCATGATGGAGATGACCAATGCGGCGCGGCTCGGGATCGCGATGTTCGCGCTTGGCAACGCCCGGCGGGCGCTCGTCGAGTCGCTGTGCTACGCGAGAGTGCGCCACGCCTTCGGGGACGCTCTGATCGACAAGCCGCTCATGCGGCGCAAGCTGGCCGAGATGATCGTCGACACGGAGGCCGCGCAGGCCCTCGTCTTCGACGGCGGGGGAGCGGCCAACCACCGCCAGCTGCGACGCGTCCGCCAGCGCATCGCCGCACCCGTCACGAAGCTGAAGGTTGCGCGGCTGGGGATCACGATGGCGTCCGACGCGATCGAGATCCACGGCGGCAACGGCTACATCGAGACGTGGCCGGTGGCTCGCATCTTGCGCGACGCGCAGGTGAACACGATCTGGGAGGGAGGCGACAACATCCTCTCCCTCGACGTGCGCCGCGGCATCGAGCGCAACGGCGGCGACGGGCCGCTGCTCGAGCGCATGCGCGACGCGGTGTCGGTGTCCGATCCGCACGACCTTACGACGGTGGTCGTCGCACGTCGCATCGACGACCTCGATGCGGCGATCGCCGCGTGGCGCAAGCTCGAGCGCGGGGTGGCGGAGGCACGTCTGTGTCCGTTGGCTCGGTTCATGGGCGACGTGTACGCGGGCGCGTTGCTGTGCGAGCAGGCCGCTTGGGAGCGCACGGAGAGCGGCTCGGACCGCAAGGCTTTGGTGGCGCGGCTGTACGCCGACCGGTACCTGGCAGACAGCGGCCCCCTGCGAGGGATCGATGCCACGGAGTCCGCCTCACTCGATCGGTTCGACGACCTCGTCGCGGGGGCCCTGCACATCGATTCGCTGCCGGGGTGACGGCGTCAGGACGCCCCATAAACACCCAAATTGGGGGTTCGGCATGCGTCTCGGGTGTGGAGTGCTTCGGACCATGGGCCGAAGCCTCCAGATCCGTGCCCGTGCAGGACGGCTCGAGCTTGCGGACACTCCGGCGCTCGGCTGAGCTAGATCGCGATCTGCCCCTGCGCCGACGCGCTGAAATGGCTCGGCGTCATCGCGGCAGCCGCCTCGAAGGGCGTTGGAGTGGGCGGTATGCGTCCGACGCGTGACGAAGGACTGGCTACCGATTCATCGTGAGCGGGTCGGTCCAGCGCAACCCCGCGAACCTCGAGAAGTCTGCGTCGCACGAGCAGAGCTCGGCCCCGTGCTCGATGGCAAGTGCCGCCAGATGGGCGTCGGTGGAGAGGTTTCCGGCGGTGCCGAGCGGCTCGAGGAGATCTCGTAGGACGGCGGTATGGCGTTGCGTCGGATCAACGATCGTACAGCTGGGAACAGCGAGCCAGCCGTCTATCAGATCGAGTGCTTCGATTGGGCCGAGAGGCTCGACGAACACACGCGGGTTCGTGCTCAGCCGCAAGAAGGCCAGGAGGACGACCCACGCGAAAGCGAACGTCTCGGCCCCCGACAATCCCGTTTCAAGCCAGTCTCTCGCTCGGGCGTGCTTCGGTGAAGACGAGTCGTATGCGTAGAGAAGGAGGTTTGCGTCGCAGAGCTTCACTTGCGCAGATCGAGCTTCCTCAGGGTCTCAGCGTCCTCGAGGTCCGATGCAAGTTGCAGTGCTCGGTCCAGATCGATGCCGCCGCGAAGACCCATCGGCCTCGCGTGGACGGTGAAGGGCGTGGGGCTCCTGCCTTCGGCGAGGCCTACACGAAGAAGGCTGTTCAGCGCCTCTTTGAAACCGATGCCGCGCTCGCGCGCGACGGCCTGAACCTTCGCCGCGACATCGGGATCGAGCGTCACCGTCGTTCTCATGCCAGCATCATAGCATCAATCCTAGATGCATCAAGATGTCCAGCCTTAGCAATGTGGCACCGTGCCGTTGTGGCGATAATATCGCCATCAAGTGACGATACTGCCGCTAGGATCGGCGCATCGTGATCCGGCGCCATATGACCTCTCGCGTCGTGGAAGCACTGCGTGATACGCCCGCGGTCTTTCTCGTCGGGCCGAGGCAAGCGGGCAAGAGCACGCTAGTGAAGGCTCTGCGAGGCGACTCCTACGTCACGCTCGATCGGATCGCTCAGCGCAGCGCGGCAGCATCCGATCCGGAAGGTTTCGTCGCCGGACTGCCGGGGGCCGTGGTCATCGACGAGGTTCAGCGCGTCCCGGAGCTGTTCCTTGCGCTGAAAGCGGCGATCGACGAGGACCGCAGGCCTGGCCGTTTCCTGCTGACGGGTTCCGCGAACGCGCTCATGCTTCCCACCGTCGCCGATGCTCTGCCCGGTCGAGTCGAGATCCTGACGCTTTGGCCCCTTACGCAAGGAGAGCCGGAGGGTCGCGTCGACGGATTCGTCGACGCTCTCTTCACTCGGACGCTCCCGTCCTGGAAACCGGTACCGATGACCCCCCAGTCTCTGTACGAGCGCGTGCTCCGCGGGGGTTTCCCGGAGGTGGCGCGCCGGGCCGGGGCCCGGCGCATTGCGTGGTTCGAGTCCTACATCACGACGCAGATCGAGCGTGAGGTTCGCGAGCTCACCGCCATCGACAGCGCAGCCGAGCTGATGGGCATGATCCGCCTGATCGCAGCTCGCAATTGCGCGCTCCTCAATCTGGCAGACGTAGCACGAGATGCCCGCCTCGCACACAGCACTGCGCGCCGTTATCTCCGATTGCTCGAGATGATCTTCATGGTCGCGATCGTTCCGGCATGGGCTACGAGTCACACCACGCGCCTCGTTCGATCGCCGAAGATCATGTTGACCGATACGGGCCTGGCGGCTCACCTTCTGGGAGCAGACGCAGACCGCCTCGACACAGATGCATCGCTTAGAGGTCGTCTCCTCGAAGGCTTCGTAGCGACGGAGCTTCGAAAGCAGATCGGCTGGAGCCGGGCCCGCCCGAGCCAGCATCACTTCCGCAGCCGCCGAGGGGAAGAGGTCGATTGCGTGCTCGAATCGCGTGACGGCCGGCTCGTCGGGATAGAGGTCAAGGCGTCCGCCACAGTGCGAGGCGACGATTTCAAGGGGCTGCGCGCACTCGAGACCCTTGCGGGTGATCGGTTCCTTCGCGGCGTCGTGCTCTATACCGGGACGGAAACGGCAGCGTTCGGGCGCAAGCTCTGGGCGCTTCCGATCAGCGCGCTCTGGCTGCTCGGCTCCGGACCGGTTGGTCGGCAGTAGTCCTCGCAGGATCGAGCACGACTCGATTCACTGGGCCGTCGGCTGTCCGACCTGCGTGTCTCCAAACCCGGGCCGGCTCACAGAACGGCGCATCGAGGTTCAAGCGTGGCGAGAGGGACTGCCGGTGGAATCGGTCGCGTCGTGCGACTACGTGTTGACTTTTCCAAAGTCGATGCTCGTGCGCAGGATGGGAGTGTTGGGGTCGGGTCAGCTCACGCAGATGTGTTCAGCGGTTCGTGCCGCTATCGACGGCTGAGCACTGCGACTGGAGCTCCTGCTGTGCGACTGGGTGTAACTACGTGCCAGGGCGCGCAGAGTCGGTCGGACGCTCGATCGTCGTCTCGGTGACAACGTCCACGGTCATGGGTCCTCCCGTCCTGGTTGACCGGTCATCCCACGAAGCCGCGATCAGTGACCGATCACGTCGGGAGCCATCCGTCCCGACCGGGGTCCCCGCCGGACGCAACGACACGCAAGCGTTCGAGGAAGTGCGTCCATCCCTCGGCGTGCTTCGCGGCTTCATCCGGCGGCAGCTGTGAGTGCACGAGACGCAGCTGCGTCCCCGTGGACGTCGGCGTGAGCGTGAACTCGACGCGTGTGGAGCCGGGTGGCAGCACGTCGTTGCCCTCGGCCCCCCAGCTGACGACCACACGATGCGGTGGCTCGACCTCGACGAAGCGCCCGCGGATCGGAACGCCGTTCACGTCGACCTCGAAGCGGCCGTCGCGCTCCGGCTCCAACGTCGCCGACTGGCCCATCCACTCGACAAGCGAATCGGCATGCGTGAGATACCGGAAGACCTCTTCCGGCGTGGCCGCGATCTCGAGCTCGGTCTCGTAGTCAGCCACGGCGCTTGGCGCGCACGGACGTCCGCTCCGCGACGTTCTTTAGCTTGTTCAGGTGAGGGCCCCAGAACTGCTCGAGGAACTCCTGAACGGCCTCGAACCCTTCCGGACGAACCGCGAAGAGGTGGCGGCGCCCCTGCCGGTCCTCACGCACGAGGCCGGCGTCCTTCAGCACCTTCAGGTGCTGGGATACGGCCTGCGGCGTGATCCGGAAGTTGTCCGCGATCTCGCCCATCGAGCGCGGCCCGTCACGGACGAGCTGGAGGATCGCCCGGCGGTTCGGTTCAGCGAGCGCCTTCAGCGCGGCGTCGGTGTTCAACCCGCCTGAGCCTAGAGCGTGCGGCCCAGGTAGGCCACGAGCTTCTGGATCGGCGTTGCGCCCCTGGGGGCCCGGACGGCCGGACCGATCGTGGGCGCACGGGTCGCGTCGGTGATCGCCTGCTTCGCGAAGGCAGTCACGAGCGCGACGAGGTCATCGTCCGGATCCGTGCTCTGGCCCGTCGCCTGGGCGAGGTCCCAGCCATGCACGAGGACGTCCATCGTCGTGAAGCCGGCCAGTGCGACGCCCGGCATCATCCCGAGCGGAGTGTCGTGCGTGCCCCCGATCGCCCCGTCGGCCGCCGCTGCATCGAGCGCGACGCGCGACGCCTTCGCGTAGGCCTTCGCGGGATCGTCGCCGACGAGGTCCGACTTCGGCAGCGCTCCCGGGGCGACCGCGTAGCGCGGCTTGCGGTCGTTGAAGAGGCCGTCGGCGAGCCAGAGCGTCCCGACGACGTGGTTCATGAGCTGCTTCACGTTCCATTCCGAGCAAGGGGTCGAGACTGCAAGATCTTTCCCGCGGATTCCCTTGACGACGTGGTCCGTCGACGACACGGCGGCTTCCAAGGCTCCGTACGGGTCCATTTCGCTCCTCCTCGGACGGGGACGAGGACGAGGATATCCTTCAAGCGACTACTTTGTCAAGTGAACGCTTTAGTATCGGGGGCGAGTTGCTCAAGTCGGATGTGCGTCGTCAAGCGTCAGGATGGTGGCAGTTTGCTACGAAGAATGACGACGACAATATGGACGTCCGCCTTCTGTGTTCGGGCCACTTCGAACTGTTGGTCGAGCCCAGCAGCCCGCCGGCGGCACCCGCTATCCTGTCTATCCCCGTGAGCGACTACTTCGGCCAAGACTCATCGGGCAGAGCTCCCGGCGCCGCGGGCCGTTACGTCGCGATCGACGACCAACCCGAGGTGGAGGCTGCTCCCGGTGTCCGGATCCGCGCTGTGGCCGGCGGGGCCCTCATGCTGAGCTACGTTCGGCTCGATCCTCGAAGCGAGGCGGCCACGCACACCCACGACGAGGAGCAGATGGGGATCGTGCTGTCCGGACGATGCACGTTCTCACTCGACGGAGATGTGCGCGAGCTGCACACCGGCGACGTCTACCACGCACCGCCGGGCGTGCCTCACGGAGCAGCGACCGGTGACGAGCCGTGCGAGATCCTCGACCTGTTCGCTCCGCCCCGTGCGGCCCTCCTCGAGCTGATCGAGAAGTCGACCTCGTGAGCCGTGG
>JBOGXL010000074.1:0-3179 GCA_050694575.1 Actinomycetota bacterium
TCGACGACCTGGCCAACGGGAATCCCAGGGAGAACCATGCCGCTAATCACGAGGGCACGGTGCAGATCGTCTACGGCTCGGGGGCAGGCATCACCTCGGCCGGCGACCAGGTCTTCCACCAGGACACGCCCGGTATGAACGACACGGCCGAGGAGGAAGACCACTTCGGTGGTGCACTCGTGGGGAGCATCGACTTTGATTAGCTCGTGAGGAAGTGGCCGTTAGCGTCGATCCAAGCAGGCGCAGTGCGGTGAGTGACGGCGGTTCTTTTGCACGATGGCTCTCGGGGTGACCTTCCTGCCCGGTCGACCGTCGGCCGCCGTGGGCGGCTGTGCCGGGGGCGAGGACTACCAAGGTGACGGCTTCGCCGAAGGCCATCGGGGTGCCCACCCAGGATCTCGGCCCGGACAGGCGGGGCCGCTCAGCGGACGAACAGCTGCCTGGCCACCGACGGTATGGAGCCTTTCGAGGACTTCGCGTTCACGAAGAGCATGTACGGCCCCGCCGGGACGACGTTGCCGTTCGGCGCCATCGCCACCGTCAGGTTGTTCCCGGACCGCGAGACCACCTTCAGCTCGACCACCCGCTGATCGCCGTCGGTGAGGTGTGTGATCGAGGTGTTCCGCACGAGCGTGACGCTGCCGATCTTCGATGCCGGGACGTTCGTTGTGATGGTGAAGCGCTTACCGTAGCTGACGGGCCCGGCGATCCCGTTGATCTTCGGCCGTGCACCGCGGAAGAGGTAGGGCGGGGAGAAGATCTCGAAGCTCGGGTCTTTGCCGTTGTTCGGACTGAAGCCACCCGGCAGCGTCGTGTGGTTCGCGTACATCGTGTTGATGGGTGCGTGTCCGCCCACGAGAACACGTCCGTCCGGCAGCAAGGCAGCCGTGTTGTGGTACGTCCTGGCGCGTCCTGACGTGGCTATCGCCTTCCAGGTCTTCGTCGCGGGATCGAAGAGCTCGGCTTGCTGCATCGCATTGCCGCTGCCGGGACCGACGACCTCGTCACGATTAGCGCCATTGAAGATCACAACCTCTCCGGACGGAAGCGCTACCCCCGTCGAGTACCAACGCGTCAGATTCAGGGAGCCCGTCGCTTCCGTCACCGCCGCGTTGTCGTCCTTGGTGTCGATCGTCGTGATGGCACTGAAGGGATTGGCGATGTACGAGCCGGGCGTCACCCCCATGACCCCACCCGCCGAAAGGAAGCTGGCCTTTGAGTACCCGTCGTTCGGAGTCAGGGGCAGCATGATCGAGAAGCTCGAGCCGCGGAAGCCGGGTGCCATAGTGCCGATCCCCGGAACACCCGCATCCGTCCACGTCTTCGTCTTCGGGTCGTAGGTCGCGGCGACGTTCCAGAGCACCTCGTCGTAGGCCTGGCCGGCAGGGTTGAAGACCTGACCGGCGGCGTTGTAGTAGACGTGGCCGTTCGGGAGCAGGTGCAAGCGCGGGAAGAGCGGGAGTGAACGGTCGGCGCTCTCGCCGTTGTACGTCCACTTGCGCGTCTTCGGGTCGAAGGTCTCTGTCTGCGTGACGTTGCGTCCGGAATCGGTGGGATGGGTCGGATAGACAGGTTTGATGAGCTTCTGCACGCCGCTGGCCACGAACGTCTTGCCGTCACCCAAGGTGACGAGCGTCGGATACCACCGACCGAAGTCCATGTCGTCGCCCTGCGTCCATCGGTTCGTCCGGTAGTCGTAGAAGCGTGTGCTGCGCAGCCCTTCGAGCTCGGCGAGGCCGAACTGCATCCCGTCCACTCCCGGCTCGGCGTAGTAGGCCGTGCCGCCAACCACCATGAGGCGCCCGTCGGCGAGGTAGTTGAGGTCGGCACAGAACACGGCGCCGTCGTTGTACGTCTCGGTCGTCGCGAGGCCGGGCGCGACGGGCTCGATCTCGTAGCCGTTGGGGTTGGCGCCGGCCCGGTCGGGTGATGTGAGCGACCACTTCGGCCGAGCGCCCCTCACATCGAGAAGCCTGATCTGATCGTTGCCACCGGCCTGCCCGATCTCGCCCGCTATGCCGAGGTCGACGTCCTCGCTTCCTTCGATGCCGTTGAAGTAGATGCTCTTGCCGTTGGGAAGGATCGCCATCGATGCCGCTGCCGGCTTGCAATCGAACTCTTTGTCGCCGTGCGCCTCCGGTGGGTGCGCGTTCGGAGCATGATCGTGAGGGACGCAATCCTCTTTGGTGGCCTTGCCGTTGATCGTCGGCTCGGTGAACGCCTTGGAGAAAACACCCGTCTCCGCCGGTGCTGCGCTCGCTCCGGGGACCAAGCCGCCAGCCACCGCCGTGCACGCCAGAACCGCCACGAAGCGGACCCGCTGAACCTTCGCACTCCCTCCGACCACCACTTCGGTTAACGTAATCGATCCCGCTGAGGTTCGCGAGCGCTCAGACGCGCGCCGATGCCGCCTCCAGGTGGGCGATGAGCTCGGCGTTCACCTCGTCGGGAAACTCGGCGTTGAGCGCGTGGCCGGCGTCGTCCCGGATGCGCAGCCGTGCTCCGGGGATGTCGCGGCCCAAGATCTGCCCGTTGCCGACGGGAAGCAGCAGGTCCTCGCCGCCGTGCAGCACGAGGGTGGGCGCCTCGATCTCGCCGAGCCGGGCGGCCGTTCCACCGGCGCCCATCCACGCCGCCACCGCAGAAACCTGTCCGATGAACCCCATGGGAGCGATCTCACCGGCGCCGATGGGCGTCACGCCCACCGACCCGGACAGCGTTGCATCGAGGATGAGGTCCATCATCTCGGGGTTCTCCCGGCGGAAGCGCTCACTGAACGTGAGCTCGACGCTGCGCCGCATCCGTTCCTTGGGATCGGGGATGAGCAGCGCCTGGGCGTACTCCGGTGACATGGGAACGGCCTCGGGTCCTCCCGGCGTCGTAGCCATGAGCGTGAGCGACCGGACGCGCTCCGGATGGTTCAGCACGATCTCCTGTGAGATCATCCCGCCCATCGAGATGCCGACGAGGTGGAAGCGGTCGTACCCCATCGCGTCGGCGAGCCCGACGGCGTCGTCGGCCATGTCGAGCATCGTCCAGGCTCCCTCGAAGACCGTCTCGCCCACGCCGCGGTTGTCGAAGCTCGTGACGTCGTAGCGCTCGGCGAGGAAGTGGAATTGGTGGAACCAGCCGATGCGCGGGGTGGCGAGGCCCATGACGAGCAGCACCGGCTCCCCTTC
>JBOGXL010000075.1:0-50443 GCA_050694575.1 Actinomycetota bacterium
GCGCGCAACAAGCCCGTTGCGGCATCGACGATGCCGGCGTCCGAACCGACGACGACGAGACGAACACCGTCACCGAGCGTCGCCGTGGCGGCAGGCCGGGTTCCCTCGGCCGTCTCCAGCCGCTCGATCACTATGTCGTCGGCGCTCTGTGTGGGCTGCACGCCTACAAGTGCAGGCTCGGTCGAGACCGACGCACGGCCGACCAGGACGATCTCGGTATCCGGCGCGTACGGGCGCGCGGTGTTGCGCAGTCCTTCCGGCGACCGCGCCTGGGAGATACCCACGACCCCGACGAGCTGAGCGGGGCTCGGCGCCCGACCCGGACGAAAAGCCGGGGCGGCACCGATCAACGCCAGACCGCGTCCGGCGATCTCGAACCCCGACGCCGCCGTGCCACCGAGCGCCTCGCGCACGACCATGCTCGCGGCCAGATCCTCGCCGACGTAGGTCGGTTCGTCGGGGCCGCTGAAGACGAAGGCCCGCATGCCCCCTTGGCGGTCGACGGCGACGACGGCCTCCATCGCATCGGTCCTCAAGCCCGCGCGCACCTGGACCGTCGCCCCCGGGATGGCCAGCTCGTCGGCGAGAAGCGGTGAGAGAAGCGCCGCGCGCCGCTCCAACCCCCTGGCCTGTTCCGTCAACCCCGTGGCGACGGCCTTGGCTGCGCTGCCCAGTTGGCGGAGCTGCTCGTTGCGCTTGTCCAGCGCCGCCACACGGGACACGGCTCCCCCGCCGACGACGACGGCTATCGCGAGCATCCCGACCAGGGCCGTGAGCACACGAAGGCGAACCGAGTCGCGCGACGCGACCCACGCCCATCCGCCGACCATGAGCGAGCCCGCTGCGAGGAGGAGATGGGGGCCCAAGGTTGGATCAGCGATGCCGCCCCCGACGGCGGCGCCCCACACGGCTGCAACGACGAGCAGCCCCGCGCCGGCGCCATACAGCCGAGGCGCGATCCCCGATCGCACGGCCGCGACGGACAACAGCAAGACCCCGAGGAAGCGGAGGATGACGAGCGCCGGATCGTCGTCCATCTCGAGGAGCCGGCCCGCGTGCAGACCTTCCCCGACGACGAACATCCCGGCCCCCAGCGCGCCCACCCATTGGTTGCGCACGAGCGACCACGCGAGCACCAGGGCACCCGCTGCGATACCGACGGCCTGCAACGTGAAGTGGACGGGGATGGCCGTCGTGGGGTCCATCAGTGACACGTCCTCACGGCTGCGCCGGCCGAGCCGCGCAGCACATCTATCGTCTGTTTGAGGTCCTCGACGCCCACGACCGCCATCTCCTTGGCGACCGAGCATGCCTGGTCGAGCTCGGCCAGCGGGACGACGAACAGGTGGGCCCCTTGACGACGGGCGGATTCGACCTTTTGCCGGATGCCGCCAACGGGCCCGACGTCACCCTCGATCGAGATCTCGCCCGTGCCGGCGATGACACGTCCTCGTGTCAGGTCGGCCGCATCGAGGAGATCGTAGATCCCGACGGCGAAGATCAGCCCGGCCGATGGCCCCCCAATCCCGAGCGAGTCGATGTCGATAGCCAGCGGCAGCCGCACGCGCGGAACCGTCTCCACATGGACACCGATGGCCGGGATCGATGGATCTTCGGGCAAGCCGACCGTGGTCGTACTGACGTCGACGGTGTCGGCTCCCCTGAGCACACGCAGACCGATGACGTCGCCGACCCGGTGCCGGCGGACGGCGGCACGGAGCTGCTCGTCCTGCGTGATGGGCTGGCCATCGACCCCGACCACGACATCGCCGCGGCGCAGGATCTCCGACGCCGGCACGTCCTCGTCTATCGCGCTGATCCGGACGCCCGAGGGTTCGATCTCGACGTCGTAGCCCAAGAGGTCGAGCGCGGCGGCGCCGGCCAGGACGTGAGATTCCTCCATCTGCGCGTTGGTCCGTTGCTCGACCTCCTCCTCGGATGAGTCGGCCGGGATGATCGCCGAGCGAGACAGGACGGCTATCGACGGATCGAACCAACCACGCACCGCTTCGACCACCCTGATCTCATGGAGGGAAACCGTCGTCAGCAAGAGCTGACCGTTGACCGGCGTCGTCTTAGCGCCGTCGATCTGGATGAGCCGGCCGACGTCCTGGGCCGGGCCCGGCGTCAGCGCGAAGTACGGCACCCGGACGCCCAAGATTGCGACGATGAGTATCAGGGTGGCAGCCAGGGCCGCGGCACCGCCGCCAAGCTCGGAGGCGGGTTTCGGACGCAAGACGCGTACGCTCTTCAAGTGACCGAGTCCTCTACGCCTAGGATGCACGAACCACGTCCTTCCCACCCCCGCGCAGCGCAGCCGGGGCCGGGTCCCTTGGCGCGACTCATCGCCTTCATCGTCTCGGTCGGGCTGGCCTGGGCGATCACCATCGCCGTCGTGGCATGGCTTATCGGGCTCGTCTTCGCGCGGGGCTAGCTACCGGCGCTTCAGGCGGAGATACAGGAAGGCCGCGCCGGCAGCCACCACCGCCCCCGCGCCGGCGAGGATGAACGGCAGAGAGCCGATCCCATCGTCCTCGATCCCGGCCTCGGGGCTAGGTATTGGAGGGGCCGGCGCCGACGGACCCGGCTCCGTGGTCGGCGTGGACGTGGTGACGCTTCGGCGCACCGCTCTCTCGCCCGACGCTCCGCGGCTGCCGCCGGCGGACGAGCCGGGCCTGCCCGTTGCCGAGGCACCCTCCGCCGAAGACCCGTCCCGACCGGCAGGGCCCTGTGCGCCCGCCTGGGCGGCGGCGGCGACGTCCAGGCGGCCGTGGCCGTACGTCGAGTCGTTGCCGCGGCTCCCGAGGTCCTTGGCCGTGTTCAGCAAGCGATCCACCGTCTGCTTCGGGGATAGCCCCATGCTGCGGAGGAGCGCGGCGGCTCCCGCGACGTGGGGCGTCGCCATCGAGGTCCCCATCGCGTACGCGTACGCCTTCTCGTCGGACGCCCACCACGTCGAGAAGATCATGTTCTCCTGACCGCCGTCGCTGGTCCCACCGGGCGCCGCGATGCCCCACGGCGCGAACCCTACACCCGTCGCATACGAAGCTTTGCGGTCGTCCGGTGTCGTTGCCGTGACGACTATGGCCTTGGCACGTCGCAACTCGGAGCGGAAGAGGGACTCGTTGCCGGCCGAGATGACCGGGATCACGCCGCGGCTCCAGGCGAAGTTCACCGCGTCGGTGAGCGTCCCGCCCGTGAGGAACTCGGTGATGAAGTCTGCGCTCAAGGAGAGGTTCACTACGTCGGCGCCGTGATCGACGGCCCAGCGGACGCCCTCCTCGATCCGGCTCAGGCTGCCGACCCCGTCGGCGTCGAGGACGCGCACGGGCATGATCTTCGCGTTCGGAGCCACACCGGCGACGCCTAGGCCGTTGTTGGCCACGGCCGCGGCGATACCGGCGACGTGCGTCCCGTGTCCGGCTTCGTCGCTCGCATCTGCGTCGTTGTCAACGAGGTCGTATCCCGGGACGACGTTGGCGCGCAGGTCTTCATGCGTCGCATCCACACCCGAGTCGACGATGGCGATGGTCACCCCGCGACCCGTCGCTGCGTTCCACGCAGCCTCGGCCCGCACTGTCCTGATCCCCCAGAGGGAGCCTGAGTAAAGATCTGTCGACGCGTTGGCATCGGGCACGAGGAAGCCGAGGAGGGACAAAGCAACAGCCGTCGTGACCAGGCGCAGACCGGTGCGTGATGTCATCACTCGCAGGGAAAACGCTACACGGTGGGCGAAGGTTTCGTGGGCGATGAGAACCCCCAGGTCACCTGCACACCTCAACCGATACAATCGCCCCGTGATCCCCAAGCGAGCGTTCGGGACGTCGGGGGTAGAGGCGTCCGAGATCGGGTTCGGTGCCTGGACGCTCGGACTGGACTGGTGGGGAAAGGTCGATCCGGCCGATGCTGCACGGCTGGTGCGGCGCGCGATAGACCTCGGGATAACGTTCTTCGACACCGCGGACACGTACGGCGCCGGGGTGGGGGAAGAACGTCTCGCCGAAGCACTGGGTGACAGGCGCAGCGAGATCACCCTCGGGACGAAGTTCGGCTACGACATCACCGTTGCACACGATCAGTCCAGCCACTCCGAACGACCTCAGCGATGGGACCCCGCCTTCATCCGCGAGCGCTGCGAGGACTCCCTGCGTCGGCTCAGATCAGAGGTCATAGACGTCTACGAGCTCCACAATCCGCGGATGCCGCAGATCGCCGACGACGACATCTTCTCCGTCCTCGAAGAGCTCAAAGCCGAAGGCAAGATCCAGACGTACGGCGTTGCCCTCGGCCCGGCCATCGGCTGGGAAGCAGAAGGTGTCGAGGCGATGCGCAACCGCGACATCGACGTCCTGCAGACCGTCTTCAACCTCCTGGAGCAGCGGCCGGGCGATGTGTTCCTCCGGGAGAACACCGGACGCGTGGGCGTTATCGCCCGGGTCCCGCACGCATCCGACGCTCTCGTGGGGAAGTTCACGTCAGCGACACTCGGCGACGACGTGTTCCCGGCCAACGACCATCGGTCCTTCCGCAAGCGCGCCTGGCTGGCCAGGGCCCTCCAGAAGGTCGATCAGCTCGACTTCCTGCTCGCAGATCGAACCATCGGTCAAGCGGCTATCGCGTGGATCCTCGCGAACCCCGGGATCACAACCGTCCTGCCCACGGTGACCACCCAAGCGCAGCTCGAGGAGTTCGCCGGCGCCGCCGAGAAGGCAATGAGCGAAGAAGAGCTCGAACTGGTACGTGAGCTTTACGTGCGCGACTTCGGCCTGCCACCGGAAACGGCAGACGAACATACGGCGTTGCGCACGTCTGTGGGATAGCGGGGAGGAGGAGAAGCTGACGTGACGGTACCGCTCGGCGAAGTGATGACACCCGATCCGCTCACGTCGTCCCCCAGCGCAGCGCTGGCCGACGTGGCCGCGACTATGCGTGAGCGGAGCGTGGGATCGGCGATAGTAGTGGCCGACGGAGGCGACGTCGTCGGGATCCTTACCGAACGCGACCTCGTCAAAGCGACGGCGGATGGGGCACATCCGACCGAAGCGCGCGTCGATCAATGGATGACACCCTCCCCCATCACCTTGCCCCCGGACGGCGACGTGACCCACGCGCTCGATCAGATGATCGAGCGGCACTTCCGTCACATCCCGATCGTCGACGGCGACAAGCTCGTCGGCGTCGTCTCGTTCAGACAGCTGATCGAAGCGTCGAAGATCCGCAAGGTCGACCCGTGGGCACCCGGGACGGGCAAAGGCCTCGAGAACATCACGGTCGCCGAGACCGAGCTCTCCTACATCGACGGTCAGGCGGGACGCCTGATCTACCGCGGGTACAACGCCGTCGACCTCGCGTTGAACAAGTCGTTCACCGACGTCTGGCACCTCCTGCACTTCGGCGAGTTCCCCTCCGACGACTCGTTCGCGCGGCGCCTCGCCGGGATGCGGAAGTCACCGCTCGACGTCCAGACGCTTCGCGATCTCGCCGAGGGGGCGGGAACGTTCATGGGCACCCTCCAAGCGGCCATCGCGCAGTGCGGCGCGACGTGGGGCCTCAGTTCTTGGCTCGAGCGCGATGTCGACGAGGTACAAGAAGAAGCGCTGCGGCTGGGCGCGGTGATCCCGACCCTCGTGTGCGCGCTCTGGCGGCTGAACCAGGGCCGGGAGCCGATCGAGCCGGATCCCAGCCTCGACGAGGCGGCGAACTACCTGTGGATGATGCACGGCTCCAAGCCGAGCGACGATCAGGTCCTCGCCACCAACCAGTACCTGATCCTCCTCGCGGAGCACGGCATGAACGCGTCGACGTTCACGGCTCGTGTGGTGGCTTCGACGGGTGCCGACGTCGGTGCCGCCGTTGCCGGAGGCGCCGGCGCCCTCTCCGGTCCGCTGCACGGTGGTGCTCCGTCCCTCGTCCTCGACATGCTCGACGAGATCGGAACTCCGGAACGCGCCGACGAGTGGGTCAAGGACGCTATAGCGAAGGGCAGGCGCATCATGGGTTTCGGTCACCGCGTGTACAAGGCCGAGGACCCGCGCGCAGCCACCTTCCGCGACACGTCCTCGCAACTCCGCAGCGAACGCACGACGCTGGCCAAGGCCGTCGAAGCCACGGTTCTCGAGGAGCTCCGCGCAGCGAAACCGGGCCGAGCGCTCTACACCAACGTCGAGTTCTGGTCCGCCGTCGTTCTGGAGCACGCCGGCATCCCGCGGCCGTTGTTCACAGCGACGTTCTGCGCTTCGCGGGCGATCGGCTGGACCGCGCACATCCTGGAGCAGGTGCGCGACAACCGATTGATCCGTCCGGACGCGGAATACATCGGACCGAAGGAACGCAAGCTGTAGGTGCCGGTGCGGCCTAGGCGCCCTTGCGGTGCCGCGCGCGGTGGAGACGGACCCGCCGGCCCGAGGGATGCATCGCTCGCGCCCGTGCGCGAGCCGACTCGCGCAGGGTGGCCTGAGCGTGGTGGATCTTGTGCAGGGAGCGGCGCGTCCGCTCGAAGCGCTCGAGGGATCGGCGGGCCGAGTGGCCCGAGCGCTCCCAGGCCACGAGGAACAGAACCGCCGTTATGAACAAAGCGATTCCGCCGAGGAGAAAAAGCAATCCGGCGAATGAGCTCACCGACGCATGCTAACGATGACCCCCGGCCCGACTCAATCTGCCTGCTCGCACGGCTACAATCAGTCCGTGACCCAAACTCCCTCAGACGACGACCGACGGCTGCTCAACGCCGTTCAGAAGGAAGTGCCTCTCGTACCGCGCCCCTTCGCGGCCGTCGCCGACCAGCTCGGCGTGACGGAAACGGACGTTCTCGAGGCCTTGGGTCGCTGGCGTGACTCCGAGCACGTGATCCGTCAGATCTCGGCGATCTTCGACACGCGAAAGCTCGGCTACAGGTCGACGCTCGTCGCGATGGCCGTTCCCGTCGATCGCATCGACGAGGCAGCAGAACTCGTCAACGCACATCCTGGGGTCTCTCACAACTACGAACGGTCACACGACTTCAATCTCTGGTTCACGGTCGCCGTTCCTCCCGGGATGGACCTCGAGACACACATCGATCGTTTGCACGAGCTCACCGGCGCGACGGCGACACGGATCCTGCCCACGCTGAAGATGTTCAAGATCGAAGTGCGGCTGGACATGGAGAGCGGCGTCTCCAACTCCGACGGTCCACCGCCACCGAAGGTCGAGATCCCACCGCTCACCGACGACGACATCCGTGCCATACGCGCACTGCAAGTGGACATGCCTCTCGTCCCCCGGCCCTTCGCGGCCGAAGCCGAAACCGTTGGGATGTCCGAGGAAGAGCTCCTCGGCTACGCGCAGAAGTTCGTCGACGATGGTCGGATGCGCCGGTGCGCGGCGATCCTCGCGCATCGCCGCGCGGGATTCCTCGCCAACGGGATGGGCGTGTGGAAGATGCCCGAGGAGCATGCCGAAGAGCTGGGCTACCGCATCGCGTCATTCCCGCAAGTAACGCATTGCTATCAGCGTCCGACGTACGAGGACTGGCCGTACCGGGTGTTCTCGATGGTGCACGCTCGCACCGAGGACAAGGTCCGTGAGGTCATCGCGACGATCGCCGAGGAGACAGGATTGAGCGAGTTCGACATCCTTTTCTCGACGCGGGAGTTCAAGAAGACACGCGTCCCGTACTTCACCGGCCAGTACGAGGAGTGGGAGGAGCGCTACCTCAAGCCTTCTCCGGTCTAGGTCTCCGCTTCCGGACGGCCGACCCGAGCAGCACGGCACCGAAGGTTCCGGCGATCAGGGCCGCCCGTCGCGGCCGGAACCGAGCCGGGCCGAGCGCGACCCACTCCTTGCGGGCGTCGGCGGCCTCTCGGACGGCGTCCTCGGTGCTCCGCTCGAAGGCAAAGCCCGCAGCCTTGATCCTGGCGCTGGACATGACCTGCGGGTACATCACCGTCCCGATGTCGGCGGCGGCCGGCGAAAGCCCCAATCGCGCCGTGATATCGAACACACGCCGGGCCCGCTCGAGGTCCAGGCTGATCCGCCGCTGCTCGTAGAGCTCCTCCTGACGCGGCACGGTGTCCTCGGCTCCCACATTGAAGATCCCCCGGAGCCGCCGGCTCAGCCCGAACACCAGCGCCGCGGCGGCGTCGTCCTCGTGGACGGCCTGCGTCGGCGGCTCGTACTCCCGGATCACCAGCCGGACGGGCGACTCCACAACCGGGTTCGCCCCCAGGGTCGGCCCTCCGACCCACGCCAGGCGCAGGGTAGCCACGGCGACGTCGGGATGGGACTCGGCGAAGTACTGCACGACCCGCTCGGCTTCGGCCTTGCTCGTCGCATACGCGTTGGCCGGCGCCGGGCGCACGGCCGAGGATTCGGTGAGCGGGAAGTCGTTGTCGGCGTGATAGCCGTACACGCTGTGGCTCGAAGCGAACACGACGGTGCCCAGACCGACGCGATCGGCCGCGCCGACGACCGTCCGCGTTCCCGTGACGTTGACGTCGTGCGTCTCGGCGGGATCCTTCAGGTGGACGGCCGCGAGATGAACTACGGCGTCCGATCCTGCGATCACGTCGGCAAGATCCGGTGAACGGACGTCCAGACGGTAGAACTCGAGGTTCCGCGTCGAGACGCTCGGCTCCCTCACGTCGATCCCGATGACTCGCGAAACGTCCGGGTCGTTGCCGAGCCTCTCGAGGAGCTTGCGTCCGAGATACCCGGACGCGCCGGTGACGGCTACGGTGCGCATGAACGTCCATACACTAGCCGTCATGAGCGCCGAGTCCGGCTCGACCGGCGGCATCCAGATCCCCAAGCCACCCGAAGGGTGGTGGGAGCGCGTCCCCGTTCTGCGGGAGCTCTACAGACTGCTCGTCTCGACCGATCCGGTGAACTGGGAGCTCGCACGGCAGGTCGGCGTCGCGCTCGCGTCCGACGAAGAACCCGAGATCGGCGACATCGAGGCCGAGCGAGAAGAGCTCGAGACTCTGACGCGGGCCGCCGGTGTCGAGGCTGAATCCTTCTCCGGTCTCGGCTCGGCGGCGGTGGCTCCGGTGCATGCCGTGAGCCGTGCGCAGTGGGTCGAAGCCAACATCGACTCGTTCCGCCTGCTGATGGACCCGCTGGCTTCCAAGCTCACGCCGGGAGGCGACATCCCCATCGCCGGCGCCGCGCAGATCTTTCGCCAAGTGGGCGGCGTGTTCATGGGCCTGCAGACGGGATTCGTTCTCGGCTACCTCGGGAAGCACGTTCTCGGTCAGTACGAGCTCCCGTTGCCGGCGCCGGAGTCCAACCGCCTCCTCTACGTCGTCGCGAATCTGCACGAGATCGAGCGGGATTGGGAGCTCGACCCGAAGGAGTTCCGGTACTGGATCGCC
The DNA here is from genome assembly GCA_050694575.1 of Actinomycetota bacterium. GTDB lineage: Bacteria > Actinomycetota > JAICYB01 > JAICYB01 > JAICYB01 > JBOGXL01. The sequence continues at coordinate 9,351 of JBOGXL010000075.1, forward strand.
CTGCACGAGATCACGCATCACATCGAGTTCAGCAAGCCGTGGGTGCGGACGTACTTCCGCAACCAGGTGAAGACCCTCATCGAATCACTCGACTTCGACCCGTCCCGCATGCAGACGGCGTTCGAAGGCCTGGGCATGCTCGATCCCGAACAGCTCGCACAGACGCTCGGCGACCCGGACCGCCTGATCCAGGCCGCATGGACGCCCCTGTCGAAGGACGCGATGCAACGCCTGCAGGCCTTCATGACGCTGGCCGAGGGGTACGCGACCTTCGTGATGGACGCGGTCGGAGCGCGCGTCCTTTCCTCTCATGGACGACTGAAGGAGGTCATGGAGCGCCGCCGCGCCGTCGGTTCCCCCGGCGAGGAGCTCTTCGAGCGGTTGCTCGGTCTCGAGCTGAAACGTCAGCAGTACGAGGAGGGAGTGAAGTTCTGTCGCTACGTGGCCGGCGTGCGGGACGTCGAATCGCTCAATCGCGCCTGGGACAACCCCGACTCGCTTCCGACCTCCGAGGAGCTGCTCAACCCCGACGCCTGGATGGCGCGCGTTTTCGATTAGGTCAGCGCTTCGCGAGGAAACCGCGCAACCGCTCGAGGGGCCAGGTGTTGATCACCTCGTCCGGCTCTACCCAGCCGCGTTGCGCGGTCGCAACACCGAAGTGCATGTTGTCGAGCTCGGCGGCCGAGTGGGCGTCCGTCGAGATGGCGAACCGAGGACCGTGCTCTCGAGCCCAACGGACGTGCTCGTCGCGCAGGTCCAGCCGATAGGGATGTCCGTTGATCTCGAGGGCCACCCGGTGCTGCGCCGCCGCGCGCGCGACCTCCGCCACGTCGAAGTCGATACCCTCGCGCCTGTCGAGACGGCGACCGGACGGATGGCCTATCACGTGAACGTGCGGGTTCTCGATCGCTCGCAGCAGACGCTTCGTCTGCTCGGCCCGGGAGAGCTTGAACTGGCTGTGGATCGACGCGACGCAGATGTCGAAGCCGGCGAGGACGTCGTCCGGGTAGTCGAGGGTGCCGTCCCGGTCGATGTTCAGCTCGACGCCGTGCAGCACGGTCAGACGGGAGCCCAGCTCGGCGTTGAGCTCGGCGATCTCCGCTCGCTGATCTCGTATGTCTCGCGGTGAGAGGTTCCGCATGTACGTCAATCGGGCACCGTGGTCGGTGACGGCGTAGTACTCGTAACCCTTCTCCGCCGCGGCGAGGGCCATGGCGCGCACGCCGAGCTTTCCGTCCGAGTACGTGGAATGGCTCTGCAGGTCGCCGTGCATGTCCTCCAGCCGTACGACGCGCGGTAGCTCGCGGCGGAGGGCCGCCTCCACCTCACCGCGATCCTCTCGCATGGTCGGCGGCACCCAGTCCATGCCCAGCCGCTCGTAGACCTCCTCCTCGGTGCGAGAGGCGATGCGCTCGTCTTCGGGAACACGGTGCAACCCGTACTCCGACAACTTGAAGCCGAGCCGGACGGCGTGCTCACGCACCTTGACGTTGTGCGCCTGAGAGCCCGTGAAGTACTGCAGCGCTGCACCCCACGCGATGGGAGCGACGACGCGCAGGTCGATCTGGAAGCCGCGCGTCGTGATCACGCTCGCCTTGGTGGGACCCTCCACCTTCGATGTGCGCACCGAAGGCAGCGAGCGGAAAGCATCCATCACCTCCTCCGGACGGTCGCTGGCCGCCAGAAGGTCGATGTCGCCTATCGTCTCGCGCATGCGGCGCAGCGAGCCGGCGTAGGCGCACCGGACAACGGCTTCGCACTCGCGGAGCTGCTCGAGCATCCCTTCGGCGAGAGGCAGCGCCCGGGCGAGGAGCATGCGCTGGTCGCTCTGCACGCCGCGCTGGAGCGCATCGAGTATCTGCTCCTCGGACCGGGGGCCGAACCCTTTGACGTCTCGCAAGCGATGAGCGACCACCGCTTCCTCCAATTCCTCGACCGAGGAGATCCCGAGCTCACGGAACGCGACCATCGCTCGCTTCGGCCCCATCCCCGGTATCCGTGTGAGCTGACGCATACCGGGTGGCACCTCCGTCCGGAGTTTCTCCAGTGTCGGGATCGATCCCGTCGCGCAGAACTCGAGGACGCGGCCGGCGACACCCTTGCCGATGCCCCGCACCGTCGTGAGCTGCTCGGCCGACAGCTCGCAGACGTCGCGGCCGAGGGCCTCAATCGCTTCAGCGGCACGTCGGAAACCGAGGACGCGGAATCTGTTCTCACCCTTGAGCTCGAGCAGGTCGGCGATCTCGTGGAGCGCAGCCGCGACTTCGGTGTTCCTGTCGGCCACCGACTACGAGCCGCCGGGCGGACCGAGGACGCGATCGAGATAGCCGTTGCGGAAGAGTCCGGTCGGATCGAGCTTGTCGCGGACGTCCATGAAGTCGCGCCACCCCGGGTAAGCACCCGCCAGCGAAGCCGCATCGCGGAAATGGAGCTTCCCCCAATGCGGACGTCCGTCGAAGGACATCATGATCTCCTCGACCGCGCCGAAGTACGGGCGATAGTCCATGCCGCGATACAGGTGCACGGCTATGTAGCACGTCTGGCGTCCATGGGCGGGGCTGAGCGTGATGTCGTCGCCGGCGACGAAGCGCACCTCGACCGGGAAGTTCACCTTGAAGTCTCGCTCGTCGATCATCGCTCGCAGCTTCTCGATCGCGTCGCGCGCGTTCTCCCGAGGGATGGCGTACTCCATCTCCGAGAACCTGACGAGCCGAGGGCTGGCGTAGATGTGATCGGACCTGTCGACCTTCTGCATCCGTCCGATCCCCGACGCCACGACGTCGCGCATGAGCGACGGGATCTTGTCCGGACGGGCCCGGCCGTATCGGGACACGAGACCGAAAGCGACGTTCGACATGATGATCTCGCTGCGGAACGCCTTCCACGGCCGGCGGGGCGTGGGGTCCCGGTCGGTGCGGTTGTTGCGCTTCATATGCACGACCGAGCTGTGCGGGAACCAGAAGAACTCGAAATGCTCGTTCTCCGCGATGTGCTCGTCGAGGGCGCCGAGGACATCGTCGAGCTCGGCCCCCTCTTCACGGGCGTGAAGGTTGAACGCGGGTTCGCAGCGCAGTGTCACCGTCGAGATGACGCCCAGGGCGCCGAGGCTCACCTGCGCGGCGCGGAACAGCCGCTCGTCGGCTTCCGGTGAGCATCGCAGGGTGCTGCCGTCGGCACACACCAAGGTGAGGTGCGTCACGAACGTTCCGAGGTTGCCGAAGTTGATGCCGGTCCCGTGCGTCGCCGTCGAGATCGCGCCGGCGATCGATTGGTAGGCGATGTCTCCCAGGTTCGACATCGCCAGGCCCACTTCAGCCAGACGCCGGTTGAGCTGCTTGATGGAGATGCCCGCCTCGACGGTGACCGTTCCGGCTTCCTTGTCCACGTCGAGCACACGGTTGTACCGATCGAGCGACACCATCACTCCGTCGGTACAGGCGATGTCGGTGAAGGAGTGGCCGGCGCCGCGCACCTTGACGGTGCGGCCCCGGCGAACGGCGCCGGCGACTATCGACCGGATCTCTTCTTCCGTACGCGGACGCTTCAGGGCGACCGGATGACAAGACTGGGTCCGCCCCCAGTTCCGCCACCTCATAACAGGCTCACGTCCGTTTCGATTCCGAGGAGCACACGCCCGGTGAGCTCGTAGGTCGCCGGCGAGATGACCATGTGCTGGGTGGCCGCGTGCACGTCTCGGAAATGCCGTTGCAATCTGCTGTTCGCATAGATCGAGCTGCCGCCGGCGAGGTCGTACATCCGGTCCACAACACGGGCCGACGTCCGCGTAGCGTGTGTTGCCGCCAGCCGCAGACGGGCGCGGGCCCTCACGTCGGGCATCGTCCCGTTCTCGGCGTTAGACCAGGCCGACGACACGACGTGGCCGACGAAGGCGCGTGAAGCCTCGAGCTCGGCCTGCGCCTGCGCGACCTCCATCTGTGCGTGCGCCCGGTCGGCGAGCCGCCTGCGCGACCCGGTCGGGGTCTTCTCGGTGGCCAAGGCGACGAGCTCGTGTATCGAGTCTCGAGCCGCGCCGAGCGCAACCGATGCCACGCCCAAGGCCAGAAGGCCGAAGACGGGGAACGCGTAGAGCGGGCCGCCGGCCGAAGGCGTGCCGCCGACGAGCCGGTACACCCGCTCGTCCGGTACGAATACCTCGGACACGACGACGTCGTTGCTGCCCGTCCCGCGAAGCCCCGAGACGTGCCAGGTGTCGAGGACCTCGACCTCGGACGCGGGCAGAAGCACAGCGCGGATGTCCGGTGCTCCGTTCTCCCGGATCCGCGGAGCATCACCGTCCATCAGGACGACGCCGAGGCCCAACCACGTCGAGTGCTCCACGCCCGAGGCGAACGACCAGCGGCCGCTCACGATCCATCCGCCTTCGGCGGCCACCGCCCGTCCGCTCGGTGCGAAGACCCCGCCCGTGCAGAAGGCCGCGTCCGACGTGACTATCTCCTTCGCGACCGTTTGATCCAGGTAGGCGTAGATCAGGCCGGAGGTGGCGCCGATCATCGCGCACCATCCGACGGATGCATCCGCGGCGCTCAGCTCGCTTATGACCTCGAGCACGGCATCCAGGCGCTCCTCGCCGCCCCCCGCCGACGCCGGCACACACGACTTCCACCACCCGGCCCGGACGAGTGCGTCGGCGAGCTCGGGCGGCAACCGGCGGGCCTCTTCGATCTCGGCGGCCAGCTCGCGCACCCGGGGGCCGAGCGCTCGCGCCGTCTCGACGTGGTTCACCCCTTAGTTGTATCGGAGCAGCAACTCGCGGACGAGCACGGCCGCGGCGGCCTGTGTGATCCCCGAGGGATCGAGCGGAGGTGAGACCTCGACCACGTCGAAGGCAACGACGTCGAGGTCCGCGAGCGACTCCAGCGACGCCAGGAGCTCGTCGAAGCCCGGCCCTCCCGCTTCGGGGTTGCCGGTTCCGGGTGCTGCGGCCGGGTCCAGCACGTCGATGTCGACCGTCACGTAGATCGGCCGACCTTCGAGACGTCCCATCACGTCGCCGGGGATCGTCGCCTCCCGCGACAGGTGGGCAAGCACATCCCGTGCGTCCTTCCACTCCTGTCGCGCTCCGGAACGGGGACCGAAAACGAAACACTCGACGCCTGCGTCGGCTATGCGCCGGTACGTGCACGCGTGATCGCCCGGGTAGTCCTCCCGCAGATCGAGGTGCGCGTCGAAGCCGATGACGGCGAGACGATCTACGCGGGAGGCCACGGCATCCACGGCCGGCGGCGTGACGGAGTGATCCCCGCCGATAGACGCGAGCAGGGGACGGCGCAAATCCGACCATGCTGCGTCCAGCAGCGGACCGATGGCCGTGGCCACGGTCTTGCGATCGTCATGGTCGCCGGCGTCGAGGATGCGAAGGTCCGCAAGATCGCGTTCGGCCCGGGGGCTCCACGACTCGATCGACTCCGAGAACGCACGGATGCCGGAGGGTCCTTCGACCGCCCCCGACCGGAAGCTGACGCCGCCGTCGGCCGCCAGCCCGACCACTATCCCGTCGACCTGCGACGGATCGAGGTCGGTCTTAGCCGTGAGGAACGGATGCGGTGACGGCGGACGCACGGATCTCTTCGACGAAACCAGGAAGCGCGAACACCGACCGATGGACGTCCGGTGTGTAGAAGCGCGTCGAGACTCCACGCGCGTCGAGACGCGCCCGGACGGAATCCGGCGACACGGCCGACACCGGCTCACCCGTGGCGCCCGTTACGTAACTCCACAGCACTCCGGGGTAGGTCGGGACGAACGACACGTACGGTTCCGCTATGGGAAACGACGCCGTCGCATTCGCGACGACCATCCGGAACTCGTCGGCTTGGAACATCGGCGACCCGGACTGCGTCACGAACACACCGCCCGGACGCAAGGCCCGCCGGCACGAGTCGAAGAAGGTCTCACCGAAGAGCACGGTCGCCGGGCCGATGGGATCGGACCCGTCCACGATGACGGCGTCGAAGCTCGCCTCGTGGCGGGCGACGAACGCCGCGCCGTCACCGATCACCACTCGTGCGCGGGGATCATCGAGCGCGCCGTCGGCTATCCCCGGCATGTACTCGCGGCACACGCGCACGACGGCCTCGTCTATCTCGCACATCACGGCCTCGCGCGGGTTGTGCTCGAGCACCCGCCGCAGCGCCCCGCCGTCCGCGCCGCCGATGATCAGCACGCGCTCCACGCGATCAAGGGATGCCAGCGTCGGGTGGACGAGCATCTCGTGGTAGCAGAACTCGTCGCGTTCGGTTGTTTGGATGAGGTCGTCGAGCGTCAGGACAAGACCGAAGTGCGGATGCTCGTAGACGTCGAGCTTCTGGAAGGGCGTCTGTTCGGTGTGGAGAAGCCGGCCTTCGTAGACCGTCCGGAACCCCTCGGTGACGGCCTCACCGAACCTCTTCAATCCTGGAGCCCCCTCCGGACCTCCATGATCTGCGTCCGTCCGGGAAGGAAGTGCTTCTTCATGGCGTCGACGCCGGCGCCGATGTCGGCGTCCATGTTGCAGGTGAAGATGTCGACGGCGGCGTAGCCGTGCTCCGGCCACGTATGGACCGCCACGTGCGACTCGGCGATGATCGCGACACCGGTGACGCCGTGGACGGGGAACTCGACCACCCGGAGATCGAGGAGCGTCCCGTCGATCGCCTCCACTGTGTCTTTGAGCGCTACCTCGAGGGTGTGCGCGTCGTTGAGGTTCGTCGCTTCCCACATCTCGAGGATGAGATGGCGTCCGAGGGCTTTCACGGGGTCACCTCCTCGCTCTCCAGAAGCAGTACGGCTGCCGTGGCGCAACCGAGTCGATCAACCTTGTGCTCGCTCGTCGCGAAGCGGACGTCGTCGAGCGCCCATCCACGCCGCGCGAACCCTTCCTCGACCATCGCCTGACAGACGCGTTCCGCATCGTCGGCCGGGCCGCGGTGGTGGTACTCCATCAACACGCCGCCGTGCTCTCCCGTGCCGGCGGCGATGACGGCTGAGATCACCTCCCCCGGAAGGTTGGAGACGATCTGCGTGTAGACGGTGGGAACGACGGTGCCGACCGGAAGGTCGGGCCGGGGGCCGAAGCGGGCGTCCTTGGGGACGATGGAGGAGACGCGTATCAAGTTGAGGTTGTCGATACCCGCTTCGCGCAATGCGTTGTCAAAGGCCGTGAGGGGAGTCAGGCCTTCGGCGCACCCCTGAGTGAGGTGGAGCAGGCGGGGTACGTATAGCAACCTATGTCGTCCGACATGACAAAACCCACCCCCAGCAGTCGGTGGGAAGACCACCCCGCATCAAGAGCGGGCCAACCCGGCAAGTATAGGGAAACCTCCAAGGGCCGGGGCCGGGCCCGAACTCGAGAACCCGGCCAGCACGGCGGGGTGCGGGGTTGGGGGGTTCGGGGGGCCGCGGAGCGAAGCGGAGCCGCCGCGCGCAGCGCGGCCGCCCCCCGATCAGAACGGGAGCGCGCGGGAGCGCGCAAGAGCCAGCACCGGCTAGCATGCTTCTCCCATGGAGGTTGTCTTCGGAGTTCAATCCAGCGATCGCGGCATCCGCGTCGAGCTCGATGACTCAGACGCCGAAGCCATCCGCTCCCGCGTCGAAGAGGTCTTCGCCGAGGGCGCCGCGGGCCAGATCATCTGGATCAACGACAAGTCCGGACGCACGATCGGCATCCCCGCCAACAAGCTCACCTACGTAGAGCTGGGCGCCGAGAAAGCCGGACGGCGCGTGGGGTTCGCGGCCTCGAGCTAAACCGGTGCGCGCGGCCGACGCGGTCCTCAAGTACATCGCAGGCGAGGGCGTCCGCTACATCTTCGGCAACCCGGGCACCACCGAAGTGGCCTTCATGGACGCGATGGTCGATGCGGATGTCGACTTCGTCCTCTGCCTGCAGGAGAACGTCGCGGTCGCCGCCGCCGACGGCCTCGCCCAGGCGACGCGGCGCGCGCAGGTCGTGAACCTCCACACCGGGCCCGGCGTGGCGCAGGCCATGTCGTCGATCTACATGGCGAACAAGCACCGCGCTCCCGTCGTCATCACCGCGGGGAACGAGGACACGCGGTTCGCGCTGACCGAGCCGCTGCTGCGGGCCGAGATCGTCGAGATGACGAAGCCCCTCGTGAAGTGGGGCTACGAGACCGAGCGCGTCGACGACGTCATCCCGTCCTTGCGACGAGCATTCAAGGTCGCGCAGACCCCGCCGCAGGGACCGGTGTTCCTCTCGTGGCCGATGGACGTCCTCGCGAGAGAGGTGTCCGACGATATCGACCTCCGGCCGGCCGATCTTCCCGCTCCTCCGGCCCCCGATCCGGCCGGGCTCGAGCGCGTGTCGCAGCTGTTGGCCGGTGCCTCCAACCCGTGCTTCGTCGCCGGGGACGACGTGGGACGCACCCGGGCCGAGGCGTCGCTCGCCGCGCTCGCGGAAACGGTCGGAGCGAAGGTGTTCACGGCTCCGCTGGCGCTGCAGCAGAACTTCCCGAACACACACCCGTTGGGAGCGGGCGGCATCCCACCGTTCCCCAACATCGCTCGAGCCTTCCTCACGGCCTTCGACGTGATAGTCGTCATCGGCGCACGAGCGTTCTTCCTCTACTACTACCAACCAACAGATCCCGTTCCTCCCGAGGCCAAGCTCGTGCACACCCACCCCGATCCCTGGGAGATCGGGAAGAACTACCCGACGGAAGTCGGTCTCATCTCAACGGCCGATCGCTTCATCGCAGCGCTGACCGAAGCCGTGGACGACTGGCCGTCCGATGCGAAGCAACGAGCCGCCGAACGCACAGCCGCGGCGATAGGGGAGGCCGAAGGACGCCGAGCGACGACGGAGGCGTGGGCGGCGGACGAACGCCAGAAAACGCCGCTGACGTCCGTCGGCATCATCGCAACGGTGTTGGACCATCTCGGCGACGCGCCCGTGGCCTTCGTCGACGAGTCCGTGACGAGCTCGCTCGGCACCCGGGCCGTGCCGAAGCTCGAGGACTCCGACAGTGCCTTCGGTCACAAAGGAGGCGCGTTGGGCTGGGGCGTCGGCGCGGCCATCGGTGTTTCCCTCGCTTTCCCCGAGCGTCGCATCGTGTGCACGCTGGGCGACGGCGCGATCATGTACTGCCCGCAAGCGATGTACACGGCCGCGCGCGAGAAGCTGCCGATCCTGTACATCGTGATGAACAACGGTGGCTACGCGATCATCAAGTCCGGCACGAGGGCCCAGAAGCAGCGCGCGTACGAGACCGGCACCTACGTCGGCATGGACATCACCGATCCGGACGTCGATTTCGTCTCTCTCGCCCGCGGACTCGGGCTCGGCTCGGCGGTGGCGGCCGCTCCGGAGGAGCTCGACGCCGCGGTGAAGACCGGGCTGGCGCACGACGGCCCGTTCCTCATCGACTGCAAGCTCGAACGGTCGATCCCGGATCTGCCCTTCTAGAACGCGTTCCAGCTCGAATCGGTACGCTACACCTCCCGTGTCACGTTCGATCATCACCGCCAACGAGCTTGTGAAGGCCTACGGGCCGCTGGTGGCTGTGGACGGCGTGTCCTTCGAGGTCTTCGAGGGAGAGGTCTTCGGGTTCCTCGGTCCCAACGGTGCCGGGAAAACAACAACCATCTCGATGCTGTGCACGCTGCTCAATCCCACGGGCGGCGGCGCGCTGGTGAACGGGTTCGACGTCGTCCGGGAGCGGGACAAGGTCCGGGCGTCGATCGGCATCGTCTTCCAAGACCCGTCCCTCGACCAGTACCTGACGGGCCAAGAGAACATGCGGTTCCACGCCGCCGTCTACGGGGTTCCGCGCGAGACCGCGCGCGAGCGCATCAACGAGCTCCTCAAGATGGTCGATCTCCACGACCGTCGGAAGGACCAGGTCCTCACGTACTCCGGCGGGATGCGCCGCCGCCTGGAGGTCGCCCGTGGCCTTGTCCACTACCCCACCGTGCTCTTCCTGGACGAACCCACCATCGGCCTGGACCCGCAGTCACGCAAGCACCTTTGGAGCTACGTCCTCGATCTTGCGAAGAGAGAGAACATCACCATCTTCCTGACGACGCACTACCTGGATGAAGCCGAACACTGCGACAGGATCGCGATCATCGATCACGGAAAAGTCATCGCTCTCGACACTCCGGACGGCTTGAAGCGCTCGATCGGAGGGGACGCGCTGACCCTCCGGACGGCAGACGACGCCAAAGCGGCCAAGAGCCTCAAGACCAAGCTCAAGCTCGACCCGCACCCCGTCGCGAGCGGAGGGATCCACGTCGCCGTTCCCAATGGAGACGCGGCGATACCGAAGGTCCTCAAGGCGCTCACCGTGGACGTCCACTCCGTCACATTGACGCGGCCGACGCTCGACGACGTGTTCATCGAGCTGACAGGCCGGCAGCTGCGCGATGAGCAGGGTGACATGATGGCCGGGTTCCGCAGCGCTATGGCGTCGCGCACGCGCCAGGGAAGACCGATGATGTGATGGCGAAGTCCGGACAGCGTCGAGCGACGAAGGCGAAGGGGCAAGCGCGCGCCCGGAGCCGTCCGACCACGCCCAAGAAGCCCGCCGGTCCGGCCAAACAACCGTCGCCCGCGCCGCCACGACGGGCGATGCGTCCCGCCGGAACGATCCACCTCAGCGGCGCCTACAGCATCTGGCAACGGGAGCTCATCCGGTTCTTCCGTGAGCGCGCCCGGGCCGTTACGTCCTTCGTGCAGCCGCTGCTCTACCTCTTGGTCTTCGGTTCGGGGCTCGCGACCGTGGTGGATCAGTCGGCCATCGCGGGCGTGAACTTCCGCGTCTTCCTGCTGCCCGGCGTCATAGTGATGACGACGCTCTTCACCTCGATGTTCAGCGGAATGTCCATCGTGTGGGACCGCGAGTTCGGGTTCCTCAAGGAGATCCTGGTCTCACCGGTTTCGCGTCCGGCCGTGATCGCCGGGAAGGTGGCCGGCGGCGCGACCACGGCGGCCATGCAAGGTCTGGCCATCCTGATCTTCTCACCGATCATCGGCCTCGACCTCAGCATCGTGAACTCGCTCAAGGTCGTCCCGGCGCTGATCGTGTTCGCAGTGGCGGTGAACCTGCTCGGCGTAGCCATCGCCTCACGCACGCAGACCATGCAGGCGTTCTTCGTCATACAGAACTTCGTCATGCTCCCCATGCTGTTCCTGTCCGGGTCGATCTACCCGCTGCGCGGGGCGCCGGTGTGGCTGCGCGTCGGCGCCGCCTTCGACCCGGCGACCTATGCCGTCGACGCGATCCGAGCGTCCCTGCTCCCCGTGTACTCGCACGTACGCCTGGGGAGCGGCTTCCAGCTCAACTACGCCCTGGACATCGGGATCATCGCTGCGCTGGCCGTTGGGCTCTTCGTATTCGCGGTCCGCGGCATCAACCGCCAGCCCTAGCCAGCTCCTCCAAACGCCGGAAGCTCTCGTCCGAAGTCGTCCAGCCGCCGAGCGTGTGCTCGGGCAAGCCGTGCCAGTCCGATCCACCGGTCCTGACCAACCCGTATTCGTCGGCTATCGCCCCAAGACGGTCGCGGATGAGCGGTGGGTGGTCGGGGTGATCGACCTCGAGGCCTGTGACGCCGGCCACCGCGAGCGCACCCAGTACGTCGTCCGGGATCGGCTTCACCTCCCCTTCGTGATGGGAGACGCCGGGATGTGCCACCACGGCCACACCTCCCGCCGATCGCACCAGGTCGATCGAGTCCACGGTGGTCATCGCGCGGCGCGGGACGAACGCCCGGCCCCCATCCCCGATGAGATCGGCATCGAACGCGTCGCGAACACTCCTTACGTGCCCGCGGGCAACGAGCGCCCGGGCTATGTGCGGACGTGCTATGACGTCTCCGCCGGCGTGCGCCTCGACATCGGCCATCGTGATGTCGAGGCCGAGCTCACACAGCCGTTGAACGATCTGCACCGCACGCTCGCGGCGCTGCTCACGTGTCTGGGTCAGGGCCACGGTCAGGGTCGCATTGCCTACGTCCACGAAGTAGCCGAGGAGATGGATCTCCCGGCCGTCGTGGCGAGTGGAGATCTCGATACCGGCCACGACGCGGACCCCCGACCGCTCGCCGGCGCCCACCGCCGGACGAACTCCGGCGACGGTGTCGTGGTCGGTCACCCCGATGACGTCCACCTTCCGCTCGGACGCGACACGAACGAGGTGCTCGGGAGTCGCCAACCCGTCGGACGCGGTCGTGTGGCAGTGCAAGTCGATGACGGGCACGGGCTACCCTAAACCCCCACTCACGAGGAGGCAGTCATGACGGTCACGAAGACGATCGATCTCTCCGGAAGCTCGAGCGAGTCCATCGAGTCGGCCATCGACGAAGCGATCTCACGAGCCGCGCTCACTATCTCCGACGTCCAGGAGTTCGAGGTCGATCGCGTCTCGGGTGTGGTCAAGGATGGTCGCGTCGAGGCCTATCGCGTGTGGCTGAAGGTGACGTTCGTCGTGAAGGAGCGCCTCCACGAGTAACAAGACGATGGATCGGCCCTTCATCGGGATGCCGTTTCCGGGCATCGTTCGCGTGACCTGCCTCACGCCGATGCCCGGGCTTCCGCATGTGCACGTCTACATGGCGCGGGGAGCCGAAGGGGGCCTCGTCCTGTTCGACACGGCCATGCCGTACCAGGACTCGTTCGACCGGATCATGCAAGGCATCGAGTGGGCGGGCCGGAAGCCGAGCGATGTCGAGCGCATCTACCTGACCCATGCTCATCCCGATCATTTCGGCTGCGCCGGCCTGCTCCAGGAAGAAACGGGCGCACCCGTCGTCTGCCATCCGATCGCCCAGCGAACGCTCGAGGCGATGGGCGATCCGGACCCCGAGCGCTGGCGGGCACGCATGTCGATGTACCACGAGCACGGGTGGTCGTCCGAGGAGATGATCGAGAGCCGAATGGCGGGCGCGTTCTCGTCGATGACCTTGGCCAAGGACATGACGACCATCGACGAGGGCGACGTCGTGACCTTCGCCGGCGGCGACTGGGACGTGTACTGGACCCCCGGACACGAAGAGGGCCACGTCGTCTTCCATCGTTCGATGGACGGGGTCCTGATCGTGGGCGACACGGTCCTGTCGAAGATCACGCCTCACATCGGATGGATGGTCCAGCCCGAAGATCCACTGGGGCAGTTCCTCGGCTCCCTGGAGAAGGTCGCCGCGCTGGACCCGTTCCTCGTGCTGCCCGGACATGGGCGTCCGTTCGAGGAAGGGGCGGAGCGGGCTCGGTCGATCGCCGCCCACCACGAGCTCCGCCTGCGGCGGTGCGTGGAGATCGTCCTGCGGCGGGGGCCGATCCACGCGATGGACGTCGCCCGGCGGCTGTTCGACAGGGATCTGATGTTCTTCGAGGAGCGGCTGGCGCTCGCCGAGACCCTGTCCCACCTCGAGCACCTGCGCCTGAAGGGCCGCCTCCACCGCACGCTGGCGGACGGGACCTGGCTCTACGAAGTTCATAGGCTGATCCCCTGAGCGGTGGGATGCTTTGTGGGTGAAAGTCGTGGCGTTCGCGGTTGCCGCGATCGCCGCCGTGGTTGCGGCCGCGATCGTCATCCCGGACATGGGCCGGCCCGCCGACGTCCGGTCGGTCGCGACCCCCGCGCCTACCGAAGAGCCCACGCCGGAACGGACCGTCGAACCCAGTCCGAGCCCGTCTCCGAGCGTCGCCGTCGCCGCCGCCCGCCCCGCTTCGCTCGGCGAACCCGAGCCAACGGAGTCGAGCCGGCGGCGGCGCGACTCCGTGCCGCGAGGATCCAGCATCTCGGTCGTCGAGGGCGAGCACTCCGAGGGCTGCGAGGGACACCTCGAGGACGAGGAAGAGGAAGAAGAGGCTCTCGAGGACTGCGAAGACTAGGCTCGCGGTCGTCGAAGATGGCCTCCGGCGAGCCTCGCGTCCACCGAACCGCAGCGACGGGCTTCGTCGACGGCGACCGCTACGAGCGAGGCCGTCCCGACTACCCGGCGGGAACCCTCGACGCCCTCGGCATCACGAAGGGCACGGCCGTCGTCGACCTCGGTTGCGGCACGGGCAAGTTCACCCGTTTGCTTGCGTCCCGGGGAGCGAAAGTCATCGGGGTCGAGCCCTTGCCGGCCATGCTCACGACGTTCCGCGACCGATGCCCGGCCGTACCCGTGGTCGGCGGCGTGGCCGAAGCATTGCCGCTCGCGGGTGGGCGATCTGACGTGGTCACGTGTGCTTCGGCCTTCCACTGGTTCGACCACGACCGCGCATTGCCCGAGGTCCATCGTGTCCTGCGCCCGGGGGGGAGTCTGGGGATCATCTGGAACCGTCGCGACGAGATCGGCGGCTGGCCGGCCGAGTTCTGGGCGATCACGGAAGCGTACCGTCGCGGGACGCCCGGTTACCGGATGCCCGCCTGGCGCGATGCGCTCACGTCATCACCGTTGTACGGCGACATCACCGAGCACTGGTTCGATCACGTGCAGCGTGCCGACATCGACGGATTGCTTGCGCGCGTGGCGTCGGTCTCCTTCATCGAGATCCTCCCGGCCGCCGAACGCGCCGCCGTGCTCGACCGAGCCAGGCAGTTCCTCCTGTCCCACCCCGACACGAAGGACAGGGACGTCTTCGAGCTCCCGTATCGCACGGTGGTTTACGTCGCACCGCGGCTGTAGCTCCAGTACACTTCCCCGTCATGCGGGACGCTGTAACGGCTCTGGAAGCGGCGCTCGGCGAGCTCGAGAGCGCACGCGAGGGGCTCCCGGACGATCTCCGGGCCGAGCTGGACACGATCATCAGGCAGGCGCGCGAGGTGCTGGCGTCCCTCGAAGGGGACGCGACGACTACTGGGGACTCAAGCCGAGCTGGCGCGCCAGGATGAGGTGCTGGACGTCGGTCGTGCCCTCGACTATCACGTAGTACCGCGAGTCGCGGAACAGCCGCTCGATCGGGAACTCTCCCCCGATGTATCCGTAGCCGCCGAACGTCCGCATCGATTCGCTCGCGGCGCGAACCGCCGTCTCCGAGGCGACGAGCTTCGCGACGGCGACCTCCTTCGGTGAGCCGCGGCCTTCGTCCCACATGGTCGCCGCCCAGTACACCGTCACCCGAGCGGACTCGACCTCGGCGGCGATCTGCGCGATACGAAAAGCGACGGCCTGGAAGCCCCCGATCTCGCGGTCGAACGCTCGCCGCTGCTTGGCGTACTCGACCGAGACGTCCACGGCACGTTGCGCCGTGCCCAGCGCGCCGCCGGCCACGATGAGGCGGCCTGAGTTGAGTGTCCGCGCCGCGCGGCGGAATCCTCCCGTCGGCTCACCGATCAGCGCCTCTTCGGGCACCTCAACCTGGTCCACGACGACTTCGCCGACCTCCGACGATCGGTGGCCGAGCGTTCGCAGCGGCCGCACCGCATCGTCGGGCAGGCGGTCGCGATCGAGGATGAAGTTCGCGATGCCCTCGTAGCCGAGGTCGCGATCCGTGTAGCACGTGAAGATGAAGAAGTCCGCCGACGGGGCGCACGTGATGAACATCTTCCGGCCGTTGAGGATCCAGCGGCCGTTCTTGCGCTCGGCGGTCGCGCGGATGCCCTTCACGTCCGAACCGGCCTCGGGTTCCGTGAGCGCGAAAGCACCCATCCACTCCCCCGCCGTGACCTTCGGGATGTACGTGCGTTGTTGCTCCTGGGAGCCGAACTCGTAGATCGGATACGACCCGATGTTTCCGGGGACGCTGAGGGCGGAGCTGATCCCCGCGCATTGGTAGCTCGTCGCTTCGCGCCACAGGACTTCGGCGCTCACGCCTGCGTCGGAGCCGCCGAGGTCGCTCGGATACCGCATCCCGATGAACCCGGCTTGCCCGGCCTTCGTGTACAGCGGACGCGGAAACGTCTCGGTGCGCTCCGCTTCGTCGACGAGCGGTGCGATCTCGCGTTCGGCGAAGGCGTCCGTGGACTGTTTCAGCGCCTGGAGCTCTGGGGACAGCTCGAACGACATGACGGCCCTCATACTACGCGCGGCCCGAAGTAGGCTACGGGCCACGATGACGCCCCGCGCGCCGCGATGACACGCCTCGTCGACACCTTCTTCAAGCGTCGCGTTCTGTGGGTGACGGGAAAGGGCGGAACCGGGAAGTCCACCATCGCCGCCGCGCTCGGACTCCTCGCGGCGGAGTCGGGCCTCCGCACGCTGCTCATCGATGTGGAGGCACGCGGTGACGTCGCACGTTTCCTCGACGCGGGGCCGCCGCGCTACGACGCCAGGGAAGCGCTCCCGAACCTGTATCACCTCGCCATCCATCCCGAAGAGGTCCTCGACGAATACCTGCGCGTTGCCATGCGCATGCCGCGCGTCCGGCGTATCGGGCCGGTACGGCGGGTCTTCGACTTCGTCGCCACGGCCGCGCCGGGCATCAAGGAGGTGTTGATCGCCGGGAAGATCGGCTTCGAGGAACGCGCCCGCAACGGCGGCCCGCGCTGGGACCTCATAGTCGTCGATGCCGCCGCAGCAGGACAGGTCCTCTCGCATCTCCGGGGGCCGCGCACGATCCAGGAGATCGTTCAGGTCGGGATGATCCGCAACCAAACGGCGTGGGTCCGGGACATCATCGAAGACCCCGAGCGCACGGGATTGATCGTCGTGTCGCTCGCCGAGGAGATGCCCGTTACGGAGACGGAGGAGCTCATCGCGCACCTGCCCGAGGCCGTCGGGACTCCCGCGTTGGGGATCATCGCGAACCGCGTCATCCGATCGACGCAGGACGACTCCTCGCTGGCGGCGCTCGACGGATCGGCAGATCTCGTCGGCCCGCTCGCCGTCGACGCGGCGCACCTGTGGCACGACCTCGCCCGCTCACAACAACCAGACCTCGAGCGGCTGCGGTCGATAGGGCCGCCCGTTGCCGATGTGCCTCTCGTCGCCGCCGACCACCACGATCTCGCCTTCACCAAGCGCGTCGCCGAGCTCCTCGCGGCCACGGCGTCATGAGCCTTCGCGACGCGCTGGCGAGCAAGGAGATAGTCGTCGTCTGCGGCTCCGGCGGCGTGGGCAAGACGTCGATCTCCGCGGCGATCGCTCTGGATGCCGCGATGGAGCGCCGCGTGATAGTCGTGACCATCGATCCGGCGAAGCGGCTGGCGTCGGCGCTCGGGCTGGAGTCCGGGCTCGGGCACGCCGAGACCAAGGTCGAGCTTCCGGACGGCGCCAAGGGATCGCTCCACGCGGCGATGCTCGACATGAAGACGGCATGGGACGAGCTCATCGACAAGTACGCCGACTCACGTCACGTCGCCGAGGACATCAAGTCGAACCGCATCTACCGCGGCATCTCTGAGCAGTTCGTCGGTTCGCAGGGCTATATGGCGATGGAGAGGCTGGCCGACCTCCACGAGTGCGGAGAGTACGACCTCATCGTGATCGACACCCCGCCGACGCGCAGCGCACTCGACTTCCTCGAGGCACCGAAGCGAATGACGGACTTCATCGGTGGCAGCCTGCTTCGGTGGATGGCCAAGCCTTACAGCGCAGCCGGCAAGCTCGGCATGCGCGCGTTCAACTTCACGGCCTCGCCGTTCCTCCGAATCGCCGATCGCGTCCTCGGCTCCCAAGTTCTCGAGGACCTGTCCGCTCTGGTCATCGACTTCCAGAACATGTACGACGACTTCAAGCTGCGCGCAGAACAGGTGCTGAACCTCCTCTGTTCGCCACAGACCGGATTCGTCGTCGTCACGACCCTGGAAGGGCCGCCGTTCCGCGAGGCGGAGTTCTTCGTGGATCGACTCGTCGACGAGAAGCTTCCCCTGGCCGGACTCGTCGCGAACCGCGTGATCCCGCCGCGTTTTGCCCCGGACGGCCTCGTCCCCGTCGACCAAGCCGCGGAGGTGGCCGAAGCGGCGGGTCTGGATCCGGGACGAGCGAGGCAAGCCCTCGTGGAAGCCGCCACGGCGCTCGACACGCTGTCGATCCTCGCGACGCGCGATGCCGCCCGCCGCCGGGAGCTCGGCCACCGGTCGACGGCGCCTATCGCGACGGTCCCGTTGTTCACCGAGGACGTCCACGATCTGGAGGGGCTGCGCCGGCTGGCCGGCTACGTGCTGGACGAGCCTTCTGAAGAGACACCGCGCGACGAGCCATCGGCCTCGCCGGCCGCCAGACGCGGGTAGAGCCGGAAGTAGAGCAAGCAGTACGCGAAGTTGTAGGCCGTGAAGAACGCGCCTCTCCCGCCGCTGATCTCCTGCCGCGCCGTACCGGCGATCATCATCACGGCGGTGATGAACGGCACGAGGAACAGCGGCACGAGCAGCCCGCGGTTCCGTTGCGGCTGAGCCGCCGCCAGCGCGTAGCCCACGCCGATGACGAGCATCACTCCGCCGTAGAGCCGCGCCAGGGCGCTGAAGGCCGGCGTGACGATGTCTGTTCGCAGGCCCAGCACCGTCTCGAGCATCCCCGTCCAGACGACGCCCCACACGCCTATCGCGACGGAGACGGCGGCGCCGACGAAGAGGAGGAGCCGGAAAGAGCCGGTGGTGCGCGTCCGCGCGCTCACGTCAGCATTATCCCCTCCCGCGCGGACGTTACCGTGGCACTGTGACCGAACCCGAGGTCGGCGGCGTGTCGGGTCTGGTCGTCCGCGACGGGACCGTCCTCTTGATCCGGCGCGGCCAGCAGCCGTTCCTCGATCACTGGTCGCTGCCCGGCGGCGGGGTCGAGCCGGGCGAGACGCTACGCGAAGCCGTGAGACGAGAGGTGCGCGAGGAGACCGGGCTCGAGGTGGACGTAGGGCGCGTCGCCGGGTACCGCGAGTCGTTCGAGCCCGGGCACCACGTCGTCATCGCCTTCCACGTCGATGTCGTGGGCGGCGAGGTGTGCGCAGGCGACGACGCCGTCGAGTGCGAGTTCGTCGAACCGGACGAGATCTATCGGCGTCCCGTCACCCCGGGCCTCGAGGACGTCTTCCGCGACGCGGGCCTGCTGGGTAGTTGACCGGGGCTCAGGCACCCTGGAGCATCGCGCGCTTGCTCTCGAGGAAGTCGAGCAGGACGTACTCCCCGAGGTGCTCCGGCGAGGTGAAGAACGCGCGACCGCGGTTCAGAGCGGTCATCCGCTCGATGAAGCGCATCAGATAGGGCGAGCGGTCGAGCATGAACGTGTTGATCACTATGCCGTCCTTGCTGCAGCGAGCTACCTCTTTCAACGTCTCCTCGAAGGTCTGCGGTATCGGAGGCCAGTTGAAGAGCACTTCGCCGTTCGGAAGGAGGTGAGCGGTCGGCTCACCGTCGGTCACCATCAGGATCTGCCGGCTGGCTCCGCGGTGGCGGCCGAGGAGCCGCCGCGCGAGGAGGAGGGCGTGCTGCATATTCGTCCCGTACACCTCTTCCCATCCGAGGTTCGGCAGCTCCTCCGGCTGGATGCGCCGTGCGTAGTCCGAGAACCCGACGAGGAACAGCCTGTCACGGGGGAACTGGCTGGAGATCAACGCGTGCAGCGCCAGGGCAACCTTCTTGGCCGCTACCCAGTTGCCGCGCATCGGCATCGAAAGTGAGAGGTCGATCAGCAACGCCGTCGCCGCCTGCACCTTCCGTTCTGTGCGCTCGATCATGAAGTCGTCGGGACTGATGGTCACCGGCGTGCCCGTTCCGGACCGCCGGACGGCCTCGAACACCGTCTCCTTCACCTCGATGTGGAACGGGTCGCCGAACTCGTACTGCTTCAGGTCGCCGGTGATGTCTCCCCCGCGTCCGACCTCGGGCTGGTCGTGCTCGCCGGCAAGCGCCGCGCGCAGCCGCTGATACACCTTCCCGAGCGCTTGCTTGCCGATCCGGCGCACACCGTGCGGTGTGAGGTCGAGTCGTCCGGACTTGCGTTCGACGTAGCCGGCTTCCTCGAGCATCTTCTCGATCTCGCGGAGACGGCGGACGTCGCGCGCGGCTTCATCGCCCAACAGGTTCGACACACGCTCGAGATCCACCTCGTCCAGATCAGAGGGACGACTCACCCCGCGCATGTACCGCTCGAGGTCCTCGGACTCCTGTATGCGCTCCATGACCTGCATGGCCTGCAGCATGTCGAGCGGCTCCTCGCCCCCGAAGGGGTAGGACTGATCCCAGAAGTCGCCGGGCATCGCCTGCCTGAGCATCCTCGAGAGCTCGTTCATCTGGTAGGCGAGGTCGGTGTCCTGGAGCAGCGAGCCGACGAGATCCTCGAGACGCTGACGCATCTCCGGCGACATCGACGACATCATCGCTTGCGCCATCGCCATGCGCCGCGCGAGCGTCTCTAGAAGCTCCTCGAGATTCTTCGGATCCTCCGGGAAGAAGTCGCCGTAGCGCTGCATGAAACCGTCGAAGTCGTAGGGCTCGTCCGCGTTGTGCTTGCGCACCATCTCGTTGAGCTCCGACAGCATGTCCTTCATGCGCTGGAGCTCTTCCGGCGTCATGTTCTGCAGCGCCTGTTCGGCTCCCCGGAAGTACTGCTGCAACACCTGCTGCCGCAGTCGGTCCGTCAGCTCTTGGAACTTGGCCTCGGCCTCCGGAGACAAGAAGTCGTAGTTCTGCAGCCCTTTCAACGCATCGGCGGGGCGGCCTTCCAGATGGTCGAGGTAGTCGAGCCTCGGATCGAGCCGGGAGCCGAAGGGCGGCTCGGCGAATTCCCGTTCGAGGGCCGAAAGCGGATCGTCGTCGGGGAGCGCGTCGAGGTCGGGCGCGGCTTCCCGAAGAGGCGTGGACGCCTCACCGCGCTCCCGGCGTCTCAGATCGAGCCGATCGGAAACCTCATGGCGCTCCAGCTCGCGAACCTCGCGCAGCTCGTCTGAGATCTGCCCCACGACCGAGTCCATGTCGTAGCGGCGCATCGAGTCGCGGCGCATGTTGCGAAGACGTTCGGAGAGCGATTGGAGTCCGGTGATGCGCCTTCCTTCGATCGAGAAGCCGCGTTGCATCATGCGCCGAAGGGCCTGACCGAGGTCGCCGAACTCCAACAGGTCATCGGAGAGTCCTTCGAGGACCTCGTCGGGGTCGGCCCACGGGTCCTGTGTGCCATCCCATCGCGAGTAGCGGAAGCGCGGGCTCACGACGTCACCATACCTGCTCGCTCAGTCGCAAACTCCGCCCTGACCTCGTTACACGGGCGGTTCGCGCGGTCAACGTTAGCTTCACAACCACCTGGGTACGGTACGCCCAATGCCCACAAGCCCCACTGCACAAGCGCACGAGCGCGCACGCCATCCAACGCCGACAACGACGGCTCACTTCGCCGCGCTCGACGGACTTCGCGGCCTCGCGATCCTCGCCGTCGTCGCGTTCCACGTCGCCGTCATCGCCAGTGACAACGCTCCGTGGGCATACCATTCCTCTCCGCCGTGGTACAGCTGGCCGGTCTTCGCCGGCTCGCTCGGTGTCGACATCTTCTTCGTTCTGTCGGGTTTCCTCGTGCTGCGTAGTTGGCGCTCGATCCGCGAGACATACCGCGATGACGGCTTCCGCTCGGCCGCCGAGTTCGCTCGGCGGCGGGGACGGCGCCTCCTGCCGCCCTACTGGGCGGCACTCCTGATCCTCATCCCGTGGCGCACACCCGAGTGGCTTTCATCGGCGGGCGGATGGTCCAACATCGCGATGTTCGCCTCGCTGAACCAATCCGTCGATCCCGGACTCCCCCAACAGCTCAACACGGTCACCTGGAGCCTCACCACCGAGACCCATTTCTACGTTGTGCTCCCAGTGCTCGCGATGGTCGGTGCGCGCTACGGATGGGGACGCCTGCTGTCGCTGTTGATCGTCGCGACGGTCGGCTGGCGCCTCGTCGTCGGCGGCACCGGAGAGCAGGCCGAATGGATCCTCGGGCGAGCCGACCAGTTCGTCGCCGGGATGCTGGCGTACACCCTCGTCGAAAAGCACGGAACCGGAGTGCCGTCGACGCTCGGCCGCTGGCTCACCGGGAGCCGGGCGGGTTGGATCCTCGGAACGAGCTTGGCCGTCGTCGCGCTGACCCACGGAGCGCTACGGCTCGTGCAGAAACCGCTGATCTTCCTGTCGCTGCTGCACGCCGCGACCGGGCTGGCGGTGGCGGGACTTCTCGTCAGAGGCCTGTGCCGCGACGGCATGAGGTTGTTCCGCAGCCCGATCGTCGGGCGCATGCTCGGCTGGCTGGGGCTGATCAGCTACAGCCTCTACCTGTGGCACTGGCCGATAGTGGCCGAGGCCTCGCGCATGTGGGGAACGTCGGCCGGAGTGTTGGCGCTTGCCTGCGTCGTCTCCGTTGCGGTCGGCGTGTTGTCGTACGCGTTGCTGGAGCGCCCGTTCCTGAGGACATCGGCGTCCTCACCGAAGGACGAAACGCCCGATCAGCTTCGAGAGGAGACGAGGACCGAAGCGACTATGGCGAAGTCGCGGTGGTCGGGCTCATCGTCCGTCGAGCTCGCGCCGCTGGGAAACAGCACGTAAGCCTGCTCGAACCCCGTCGACCGGCACAGCTCCAACAGCGCCCGCGGAGCCATCGCTTCGTGTTCGATGGACCGGCCCCCGCGCGCGTCTTCGGTTTCGGCCACGAGCACACCCCCGGACGCGAGCTTGCGCCTCGAGAGCTCGAGGAAGCTCTGGAGCTCGTCCGCCGACAGATGCTCGACGACCCGCACGGTGAAGATGCCGCCCAGCGAACGATCGGGCAGCCCTTCCATCCCCGACAGAACGCCCGAGAACCCACCGGTCTCGGCCCCCGAGTCCAGAGCGAAGCCGTTCACTCCTTGGTTCGCCAAGAGGTCGATGAGTGCCGTCGCCTCGCGACCTACGGCCAGGACGGGAGCCTGGGAACCGAACAGGCCGGCGTAGGACCTCACGCGCTGCACCCGGCCCACGGGGTACTCCGACGCGAGATCCGGGTCGGCCGGGGTCACGAGTCGAGACTCGAGCGACTCGCGGTGCATCGTCTCGTACGCGAGGCGCTCGGAGAGCTCGTGCACCTTCGCCTCCAGGTTCCGGGCGGCGTCTACCTCCGTGCGCAGCCGAGCGTCCAGGTCCTGCACGCCGTCGAGGAGCCCCGACGTGATGTTCTCCTGGTGCTCGATGTAATGCCGAGCCACCCGGTAGACCAGCCGGCGGACGAGGCGGCTGGCGACGCCGTAGGACGTCGGCGAGCTCACGTCAGGACCTGTCGTCGCCGCTTTGTCGGCCGACCGAACCGACGTCCACGGACGCTGCAGCTTGAGTCGAAGCCGCTCGAGCTCCGGGGGCTCAGGCACGTACGCGAGCCGATCGAGCACGAACGAGGCCCGCACGGCCGGAGCGTGGAGCCGAGCGACGTCGGCCGCCGCGCGTCGGCCGCGCTCGCAGGCCTCGGTCGGGTCGTCGACTATCTGGCGCATCATCCACGCGGCGACGTCGACGTCCGGCTCGGCCCACCGTGCGCCGGCAGGATACGGGTCGCATCCCACCGGGATCTCTTGCAGCTCGTACGGGACGAGCCAAGAGTTCGTGACGTCCATGAACTCGAGGTTGCCGGAGTAACCGGTGGCTACGACCGGTTTCGCGAGCGCCATCGCCTCGGCCATCGTCAACCCGAACCCTTCGGATCTGTGCAGCGAGACATAGGCATCGCAACTCGCCATCCAGGCATCGTGCTCGGCCCTCGCCAGATAACCGTCGCGCACGTGAACGTCGGGGCGTGGGTTTGCCGCCGCGCGCAGACGGTCGAGCTCCGTGGGGTGCGCCTCGCCGCGGACGCTTTTGATCACGAGCTGGGGGCCGCTTCCCGGCGCGAAAGCGCGGGAGAACGCCTCCACGACGGCCAGCGGGTTCTTCCGTTTGAACACGCTGTCGAAGTCGAAGCAGAAGAGGAAGACGAACCCGTCCGGGAGGCCGAGGGCCCGTCGCGACATCTTCGCCGCCTGCGGATGACGGATCGGCAGTGGGAACACGTGCACGGGCTTCGTCGTTCGTTCCCGGACGGCGCGAGCCGCGTGTGCGCTGGACACCCAAATCTCGTCGAGCAGCTCGGCCGAGGAAGCCATCGACTCCGGGAACCGCTCGACCTCCCACTGCCATACGCCGATGTTGCGGCGACCCGCGAAGAACTCCTCACCCATCTCGTCGGCGAATCCGGGCAGGGCGTCGGCGTTGACGCAGATGACGTTCGTCTCGTGCCGGGCCGCTCCCCTGTCCCGCGGCGGGGCCGACTCCTGACGGCTCGGCGTCTTCGCGAACGGGACGACTGTCGCGGGCACACCGCCGGCATCCAGCGTCGCCAGCAGCAGCCGTGACACTTCCCCAACGCCGCTCTCCGCTCGCACGTAACCGGCGAGGTTCACCCCGGATGGGGTTGGATCGCGCCGGCGGTGGGTCTCCAACGCGATGAGCTCCGGCGCGACGTTCGGCTCGAAACGACCGAGCGACCGAGCCCAGTCGAGGTAGAAGCGAGCCTCGGGCCCGTGGAGATCCGGGAACAACGCTCTGAGGTCGGCCCGCTCCTGCCAAAGACCGAAGAGGTATCGCGTCACCCGGTGCGCGGCCGCGGGGGCGCGCAACCAGTCCTCGTAATCGCGCGCGCCTCGCGCGTCGAACGGATCCGGCACAGACGAGCGGTTCCCGGAGCTCTCAGCGTCGAGCAGCGCCCGGCGGTACGTCCGCCGCGCATAACGATCCAGCGGCAAGCCCGAAGCGGTTCGGGCGAACCCGTGTGGGATCCGCGAATAGGCCCGGTACCCGTTGTCCATGAGCCGATCGGCATACCGGGAGCAGAGCTCGGCCAGCACGGGGTGATCGTCCAGTGACGTCCGTTTCGTCTTCGCCTCGTAACAGCTCAGCAGGGTGGGCTCGACCGGGCTGAACCCCGAGTAGTGGAAGAACCTCAGCGGCTGGCCGTTCACCTCATAGCCGCCCGGCGAACGGCTCAGTGAGCGCTGCGAGAGGTTCCAGTAGGCGACGTTCCACCCCGGCCCCCGCTGGATGTGCACGTCGAAATAGCTCGGGACGAGGTCGACCCACCTCTGATCCACGAACATCGCCGCTTGCTTCTCGATGAGTCCGTCGCGGCGCAGACGGTCGGCCCACCAATCGAGGAACGAACGACCCCGTTGTCCAACGGCGATGAACCCGAGGTTGTACGTGCCCGAGCCGAGGATGTAGAGCTCGTCGCTGGGGCCGTCGGCCTCGACGGGCGGGGGTTCGACCGCGTGTGGAGTGACGACTATGCCGTGTTCTGCCGCAAGCTCCCACGCTTCGTCGAGCGGCGAGAACACCTCGATGTCCGGGTCGAGATACACGACGGGAGCGGCGTGCTTGTCTATCAGATGGCGGAGCAACCACGGCTTCACGGCGGTGGCCAGCTCGAGCAGGTCGTAGATCGCGGCCATCCGATGGAACTCGCGTCTATCGATGCCGATGTCCTGCGGTGTCAGGACGTCGAAGGCCTCGCGCTGCCCGAGGGCCGGCGTCGCCGCGTCGGCGTCCACCACGAGGACGCTGAGTCGCGCATCGGGATGATGGGCTCGCAGGGTTTGGGCCAGGACGCGTGCATGCGCCCAATAGTTCCTAGCGATGATCGTGCAGGCGCGCATCATGCCCTCGGATTTCGTCGACTGGCTAGGATACCGCCGCGCGCCGACGCCTGGCCCTCGCTGCGGCGACGGCCGCCGCCACGGTGATCGCCCACGTTGCCTCCGCAGAGACGAAGAGGCTCTCGGAGACGTTCGTCACGAGGGCGAACACGATGAAGACCAGGGGCCAGAGGCTCGCTCCGTTGCGTCCCTCCCACGCGAAGCGGAAGGTCCTCCACAACGCCATGGCAACGAACGCCATGAACAACCCGAAGCCGATCCAGCCCGTCGAGATCAGAACCTCCAGGTAACCGCTGTGCGATGAGTACGGAAACTTCCCGTACGCCGTCTGGGCAACGGCGATGGTCGGTGGATGGGCCCAGATCGCTTCGAACCCCCATCCCCTCCACGGCTGCATGCGCACGTAGTAGCCAACGACCGACCACATGAGCGTGCGACCCGAGAGCCTCGTGCTGCGGTCCAGCCAATCCACGATGACGCTCCAGTTCCATTGGACGATCAGCGCCAAGTACCCGGTGACGAGACCGACCGCGAAAGCGCCCGCCGATGGATTGAGGGCTCGCGTCGTGGCCTTGCGCACGAGGAGCAACGGCACACCTACCGCCGCCGCCGCCCCCAGGGCGACCCACGGCGTGCGCGATCCCGACCTGAGCAGGAGGAAGAGCTGCAGCACGCCGATGACGATGAGGAAGACGCGGCGACGTCTCGGGACCGTCGTCCACAGGAAGGGCAGCGATACGAGCCCTATCGCCATCGCGTGGCCGAGGAGGTTCCTGTTGACGTATGCACCCGACCACAGTCCTTCGACCCGGTTCGTGGCCAAAGCCCTATCGGGCCACGCGAGGAGGGCAACGACGCTGACCAGCGCGCCGATGGCCGCCGCGGCACCGACGATCCCCACGATGTCCTTCACGGCGTAGCGCTCGCCGAGATACCAGCCGAAGATCGCCGTTCCGCCGAAGAACGCCACACGCCACAACGACACCCCCGGCTCGATCGACCACGTCACCGACGCGACCGCCCACGCCAGGAACATGAGCAGGAACGGCTGGCGCAGAAGCGTCCTCGGATCGCACCTGCGCGCGGCGATCACGTAGATCGCCAGCAGGAGAGCCGCAAAGGTGACTCGGAGGATGGCATCGTCCGGCCAGATGCCCGTCGCGCGCTCGAGATCGAAGAGCTCGGCCACTCGCTCGCGGTAGAACAGGACGGGCGATCGGCCGAGCATGAAGAGCGCAACGACGGCCAATCCCCACTCCCACCCGGACGCCTGCCGACGCGCCCGAGGAAGGTCCCGCCCTGTACCGACGGGACGAGCTTTTCCCCGACGACCCCGACGCCGCCCGGGGACGGCCGTGGATCCGACGACGGGCAGGTCCGTCGTCTTCTCCGCCACGTTTGAGGCCACGGCCCATTTTCGCGTCCTCGGGGCCTCCGGTGACGGAACCGCCTCCGGGACGCGCATGTGACAGTCGCGGTGGTGTATGTTCTGCGCCCCTATGGAGGTCAGGGACACCGCTAAGCCTGCGGCCTGGAGGGAGGAAGGCAACGCCTTCCCCTTCGACCCACGCGACCCGGTCTTCCGAGCCGATCCGTACCCGACGTACAACGAGCTTCGGGAGACGCGTCCCGTCCTGCCCAGCCCCCTGGGCCTGCTGGTGCTTTCACGCCACCGCGACTGCGTCGCGCTCCTCCATCACCCCACGACCTCGGTCGACCAGCGCAACTCCACGCTCTTCCAAGCATTCGTACAGAACCTCGATTCGGATCCCTTCGAGGGCCGAGAGCCGTCGTTCCTCTTCCTCGACCCGCCCGATCACACGAGGCTCCGCGGCCTGGTCAGTCATGCGTTCACCCCGCGCCGCGTGCGTGATCTCGGCCCCCGGATCCAGGAGATAGTCGACGAGCTCGTCGATGCGGGTCTCGAGAGAGGCGAGATGGAGCTCATCGAGGAGCTCGCCTATCTCGTCCCGGTCCGTGTGATCTGTGAGCTGCTCGGCGTTCCTCCCTCCGATCACGGGGTGTTCAAGGACTGGTCGCGCCAAGCCGCGCGGGGTCTCGACCCCGACTTCATGATCCCGGACGACACGCGCCATGAGATGCTGCGCGCCGGCGAGGAGCTCCGCGCATATTTCGAGCGGCTGGTGGCCGAGCGTACGCGTGAGCCCGGTGACGACATGCTCAGCGCGCTCATCCATGCCGAGCAAGAGGGCGACAAGCTGACCCACGGCGAGCTGCTCTCGACGCTCGGCTTGTTGCTCATCGCGGGCCACGAAACCACCGTCAACCTGATAGGCAACAGCCTCCTGCAACTGTCGCGGCACCCGGCCCAGTACGCGAAGCTGCTCGCAGATCCATCGCTGGGCCGCAGCGCGGTCGAGGAGACGCTCCGCTTCGACCCGCCAGTGCAGATCACCGGTCGCATCGCGATGATGGACATGCACTTCGACGGCGAGACTCTGACCAGTGGGTCCCAAGCGATCTGTGTGATAGGTGCCGCGAATCGGGATCCCGAGGAGTTCGGCGACACGGCTGCCGACTTCGACATCACTCGGTCCCCCAACAACCACGTCGCGTTCGGCGCGGGGATCCACTTCTGTCTCGGCGCGCCTCTGGCTCGTATGGAAGGCCAGATCACTCTCGAGACCTTCGCACGCCGCGTCGGAGGCTACGAGCTCACAGACGAGCCGGGCTATCGCGAGAACTTCGTCTTACGAGGATTGAGTAAGCTACCGGTCGCATTCACGTAAAAGGCGGGGAGTAGCACGCATGAAGCGTGCGGTCCCCCCGCTCGGACAAGGAGGTAGAAGGATGGCGCTCGAGTTCCTGTCGGACGAGTGGTTCGCCGAAGCGAAGAAGATCCGCGATGAGGTGAACCCACCTGCAGCGACCGGCCCGGCGGCCGACATGAGGATCAATATCGTCGTCACGGGCGGACCTGCCGGCGACAAAGAGATCCACTCCGCGGCGGGTGAGTTCGGCGAAGGCCTGATCGCGGACGCACCGACGAAGCTCACGGTTCCCTATGAGGTGGCGAAGAAGGTGTTCATCGAGCGCGACCAGCAGGCCGGCATGCAGGCATTCATGCAGGGCCAGATCAAGGTCGAAGGTGACATGTCCAAGCTCATGGCCATGCAGACGGTTCAACCGTCGGCCGAGGAGCAGGAGATCCTCAAAAGGATCGCCGAGTTGACGGACTAGCCACACGCACGATCCATCACAAGGCGCCGCCCGAGCGGCGCCTTGTGTATTTCATAGAGTCTGGAAATGAACAGCCCGCCCAGCAACATCAATGAGCTTCGCCGCTTCGCGGCAGGCCTGCGTCGGATCATCGAACGGCTCGCGCTCGTCGATGCACCGACGGACGCGCTGGCCACGGCGGCCGACACCGCCGCCGCGTTCGCCGACCGAATGGACGAGGAATTCCCCAAAAGACGGTCCTGGTACGAGCTCGCGGAGACGGCCGTTGGGGAGATCGCCGACATCCCGGAGTCGGCTGAGTCCAGAGCCGAGAACGGGTTCTTCGATCGCAGCCCGATCGTCGGCCTGTCGAACCCGCTCGCCGCTCCCCTGTCGCTCGAGATGGGCGAGGAGGCCGGGCGACGCCACGTCGTCGGTCGCGTCCAGTTCAACGCCGCGTACGAGGGACCGCCCGGCAACGTGCACGGAGGGATGGTCGCGGCCTCGTGGGACGAAGTCCTCGGTATGGCCCAGTCGCTATCGGGTCAAGCGGGGTTCACCGGAACGCTCACCATCCGGTACCGCAGTCCCACTCCCCTGTACGAGCCGCTCGTGTTCAAGGCGTGGGTCTCCAAGGTCGAAGGCAGGAAGATCTTCACCGCCGGCACGTGTCACGCGGGGGAGAGACTTACGTCGGAGGCCGAGGCGATCTTCGTGACGGTGGACCGCGAGCGCTTCGAGGCGTTGCTCCGCGAACGGGCCGAGCGCGAGGGCCGAGCCTAGCGACCGGCGCAGCAACCAACAAGCGCAGTACGGCTAGCGTGAACCTCCCGACGGACGCACGACATGACGCCAACCCTTCGGTCGTGAACGAAACAGGGACGCCGGGTTACGCCGAAGCGTCAGCGCCCGTAGCGAGCGCCCGACGCCGTGGACGTCTTGTTGAGGCGCTTGCCGAGATGCAGACCCTCGAGGATGAGCTCGAGAGCTCCGGCGGTCGTGGCCGGCGACTCCCCGGCCTCGAGCTTCTGCAGCGCCCGCGCCATACCCTTCAGGTCCCCGAACTGACGGCAGAACTCCTCGGCCCCCATCTGCGCGGATGTATCGACGGACAGGCCCTCGTCGTCGAAGCGCTGGATGAGCTCGGTGAAGGCCTCGCCGCGCATCTCTCGCTGGAAGACGGCGAAGACCGCCTGCCGGACGAGCTTGCCGAGGATGTCTCCTTCACGACCCTCCTCGAGGGCCTCGACCTCGATCTTGCCCAGCGTGGACGAATCTACGGTCTCGAGGTCGGAGATCCGCGGAACCGCTTCCGTCTCGCCGAGGCGCACGGCCCGCTTGATCGCCGAGGCACCCACGGTCTCGGCGTTGCAGATCGAAAGCCGGACGGACACACCGGATCGCTGGTTCACCTGGGGCGAGCGGCGCGCCTGGTGGGTGAGCTCCGCGATCACTTCCTTCATGTAGGCCGGGAACCGCACCGGGACGCCGACGTCCAGCGGTGTGGACTCCTGGTCCAGGATCGCGACCTCTTCGTCGACCGACTGCGGGTAGTGCGTGCGCACCTGGGCGCCGAACCGGTCCTTCAGCGGTGTGATGATCCGGCCGCGGTTCGTGTAGTCCTCGGGGTTGGCCGAAGCACAGAGGAAGATGTCGAGCGGCAGACGGATCTTGTAGCCGCGGATCTGGATGTCCCGCTCTTCGAGCAGGTTGAGCAAAGCAACCTGGATGCGCTCGGCAAGATCCGGCAGCTCGTTGATCGCGAACACGCCGCGGTTGGTCCGCGGGATCAGCCCGTAGTGGATGGTCAGCTCGTCGGCGAGGTAGCGGCCTTCGGCCACCTTGATCGGGTCGACCTCACCGATCAGGTCGGCGACGGAGATGTCGGGGGTCGCCAGCTTCTCGGCGTACCGGTCCCGCGGTGTAAGCCACACGACGGGGGCTTCGTCGCCGTGCTCGGCGATGGCGTGCCGGCACGCCGCGCAGATGGGGGCAAACGGGTCGTCGGAGATCTCGCACCCGGCCATGGCCGGCACCTCGTCATCGAGGAGCTTCGTGAGGTCGCGCATGATGCGCGACTTCGCCTGTCCGCGCTCGCCGAGGAAGATCATGTCGTGGCCGGCGAGGATCGCGTTCTCGACGGCCGGAACCACCGTCTCGTCGTAGCCGATGATGCCCTCGAAGACCGGTTCGCCGCTACGGAGCTTCTCCACGAGGTTGTCGCGGAGCTCCCGTCGGACCGAGCGCGTTCGGTAGCCCGACTCCCGCAGCCGACCGATCGTAGCTGGTTTGGACACGTGGTTTTCCTCCGGCTTTGCGTTTCGGACGCACGAGGCAGCCATCAGTATAGTGAGGGCACCCAGACCCCTACGGAGGTGTGTGGATGGCGTATGTGATCTGCGAGCCCTGCGTCGACATCAAGGACCGGGCTTGTGTCGAGGAGTGCCCCGTGGACTGCATCTACGAGGGCGAACGCATGCTCTACATCCATCCCACCGAATGCGTCGACTGCGACGCGTGCATGCCGGTCTGCCCTGTGGACGCGATCTTCCCGGCCGACGACGTCCCCGGCGAGTGGCGCGAGTACATCGAGATCAACTCGAAGTTCTTCGAGGAAAACTCGGATGCGCAGGGCGGCGCCTCGCAGAGTCCGTACGCCCCCGCCCTCGAGGGTTGACTCCCCACTCCATCAAGCCGACCGATGTGGGCAAGCGCATCACCATCCAATACTTCGACGATGAAGGCAACCGTCACGAGGTAGTCGGGATGTTCGAGCGGACCGAGGTCAGGGACGGCGAGCCGATCCTCCACGTGCGGCGGCGCGACGACTCGGTCGTCTCCGTGCGCATCGGGCGGATCAAAGCGGGCCGGGTCGTCCCGCAGCGCTGATGCCGAAGACACGCCAGCAACGGCGCGCCCGAGCACGGAGCCCCCTCAAGCAAAGGCGCCGGGGAGGCTTGGCCTTCGTCGTCTTCATCCTTCTCGTCGTCTTCGGCGGGGGGTATCTCGTCACGCTGTTCCGGACGAATCCACCACCGCTGACGCGCGGTGCCTCGGCCGGCGAGCACTGGCACGCTTCGTATCGCATCTACCTCTGCGGGAAGCGCGTGACGAACTACCCGAGCATCGCAGGCGAGATCCACTCCCACGGTGACGGCTTCATTCACATCCACCCGTCCACGCCTCAGTTCTCGGGCGACAACGCGACGCTGGGGACGTACTTGCGTCTCTACGAGACGGGGATCGGACAGATCTCCGGGAAGACGACCTTGATCTTCCCGGACGGGAAGAAGTACGAGGACGGCGGACGGTGTCCCGGGAGCCGCGAGCGCCACAACGTAGAGGTGCTCAACAAGGGCAAGCCCGTCGAGGGCGATCCCGGCTCGTTCCTCCCCCACGAAGGCGACGCGATAGTGATCCGCTTCGGCGAGGAGGGCGAGGACCCCTTCCCGAACCCCTACTCCGAGTCCAAGGGCCTGCCGGATGCCGGCGTCGGCCCGGGCGAGCAGCCCGCGCCCGATTAGGCTGCTTCGTTCTCCATCTTCTCGGAGTACTTGCCGAAGCGCGCAGCACCGTTGCAGCGCGCGCGGTGAGCGAGCGCCTGCTGCGCCGCCTCGACGTTGGACGGCTCGCCCTTCCACTCCTTGAGGGCCGGTGCCTGCAACGCGCGGCCATAGGAGAAGGACAACTCCCACGGGTGCGGCCCCATCTTGTTCATCTCGTTGAGGTGCACGGTGGCGGGAACGTCGTCTTGGCCCCCGGAGAGGAACACGATGCCGGGCACGGCCGGCGGGACGCTGTTCCGGAAGCAACGGATCGTGGTCCGAGCGATCTCCTCTGAACCTGCCTGCTGCGCGGCGTTGCGCCCGGGCAGCACCATATTCGTCTTGAGGAGCGCGCCCTCCAGCACGACCCGATGCTCGTGGAGCTGCTGGAACAACGCGCGGAGGGTGCCCAGCGTGGCGTCGTAGCAGCGGTCGATCGAGTGGTGGCCGTCCATCATCACTTCCGGCTCGACGATCGGCACCATCCCCGCCTCTTGCGTCAGCGCCGCGAAGCGAGCCAGCGCGTGGGCATTCGCGTCGATGCAGAACTGCGTCGGGATGGTCGGACCGATGTTGACGACGGCGCGCCACTTCGTGAACCGGGCGCCGCGCTCACCGTATCCGGCGAGTCGCTCGCGCAATCCGTCCAGACCCTCGGTGATCTGCTCGTCGTCGAAACCGGCTAGGGGTTTGGCTCCCGTGTCGACCTTGATGCCGGGGATGATCCCGTTCTGCTCGAGGACCTTCGTGAACGGCGTGCCGTCGGCCAAGCCCTGCCTGATCGTCTCGTCGTAGAGGATCACGCCCGAGATGTGCTCGCCAAGACCGGGCGTCGTGAACAACATGTCGCGATAAGCGCGCCGGTTCTCCTCTGTGGACTCGAGGTTGATCGAGTCGAATCGCTTCTTGATGGTGCCGGAGCTCTCGTCGGCGGCGAGGATGCCTTTTCCCGGCGCGACGAGCGCGCGGGCCGTCTCCTCGAGGTGCGCGTAGTGTCCCATGGCTGTCTCCTTTTCGCTCCGTCGGCGCTCACACGACGCACATCATTATCACGCCGTGAGGTTTGCGCAGGTAACGGGCCATTGACCCTCTAGATCACCCGACCTAGACTTCGAGATACCTGGGCGGTCAGTCGGGCGGTTCTCGCTGATCCCCGGACGGAGGGCCGGCGGCGCCCACTAGGGCGCGTGACGCTACGAGCCTCGTCCAGCCGGGGTACGCGGGGAGGAAAGCTTCCCGAGGGGCCGCTCAGGCCGTGTCCGGGGGCGTTTCGGTGGATGTCCCGGCCGGCTTGTTCCCTTCGGAGCTTGCCTTCTCGGCGTGACCCTTCTGGAACTCGTCGCGCGCCTCGCGCATGCTCCGCGCGAGCTTCGGGAGCCGAGCGGCGCCGAACAGCAGCAGCACGACCAGCAGGATGAGCAGGAACTCTTGGCCGCCGAAGAACCTCATGATGCCGACCTCCTTCGTTTACAGGGGCGCGCTACGCGCGATCCTGACGTCACAGGCGCGCTACGCGCGATCCTGACGTCACAGGCGCGCTACGCGCGATCCTTCAGGTCCACGATACCGCTCCCGGTGCAGGCCCACCCTCACGGGGGCACCGAGGTCCTCTGCTATTTTGTAGGCAACCGTTGGATTTAGAAGATACTGAGGCCCCAGTGATCTCAGAAGCCGCCGTCCGCGAAGCTCTCCACACCGTCCTCGATCCGGAGATCGGTAAACCGATCGACGACATCGGCATGCTCGGCGGTGTCGCCATCGATGGCGACACCGTCCGCGTCGACATCCTTCTCACGGTCGCCGGGTGTCCGTTGAAGGCGGAGATCGAGAAGCGCGTTACCGATGCCGTCTCCCCCGTCGCCGGCGTCGGCAAGGTCGAGGTCAACCTCGGCGTGATGGATCCGGAGCGCCGCGCCGAGCTCGCGACGAACCTCGGTCGCGGGATCCCCTTCCGCAACCCCGAGTCGCGGACGAGCGTTATCGGTGTGTCATCGGGCAAGGGTGGCGTCGGGAAGTCGACGGTCACCACGAACCTCGCCGCGGCCATGCGCTCGCTCGGCCACAAGGTGGGTGTCCTCGACGCCGACATCTGGGGGTTCTCGATCCCCCGCATGTTCGGCTTGCGCGGTCGGCGCCCCGTCGCCTTCGACGGCATGATCATGCCGCTGGATCGCGAGGGTGTGAAGGTCATCTCCATCGGCTTCTTCCTTCCGAGCGAAGAGGAGCCCGTCGTGTGGCGGGGGCCGATGCTCCACAAAGCGCTGGAGCAGTTCCTCTCCGACGTGTACTGGGGTGAGGATCTGGAGTATCTGCTGATCGACCTACCACCGGGCACGGGTGATATCTCTCTCTCCCTCGCTACCTTCCTGCCGAACATGGGCATGGTCGTCGTCACCACGCCACAGCCCGTCGCGCAGAAGGTCGCCGAACGCGCAGCCAACATGGCGGGGAAGATGAAGCAGCGTCTGCTCGGTGTCATCGAGAACATGTCCGGCGTCGTGTGCGCGCACTGCGGTGAGGTCACGCCGATGTTCGGCGAGGGCGGTGGAGAGCTCCTCGCGCAAGTCTTGGAGACGCCGTTGCTCGCGAAGCTGCCGCTCGTCGGAGACATCCGCAGCGCCTCGGACGACGGCGAGCCCTTCGTGTGGTCGCATCCCGACCATCCGGTGTCCAAGAGCTACGTCGACATGGCGCGCAAGCTCACGGAGTTCCGTCCGCGCCGGCGCCTGCCTGTGATGGAGATCGGCCCCCGGCGCTAGGGACCTCGAGCCGTCGAAGTGTTCGTCATCGTCTCCCGTTCTTCCTCGCCCTACTTCAGATCTCAGATGAGGCGTGCTGTCGGAGCCCCCTTAGTACACTAGTCGGGAGTTTCATCTTCACAGGGGGAAACCGACATGACGAGCGCTTCAGGTCGACCGTGGATCAGGCGAGGCGTGAGCGTGCTTTCCATCGGTCTGCTGTTTGCAGCTCTCGAGGTCGGGCCGGCCTACTCAGGTCATGTCGTATGCACCGCAGCCAACACGCGGTTCGGGACCTCCGGTGGCGACAGCATGGGCGGTAGTCCGGGGTCAGATTGCCTTCGTAGTAGCGGCGGTAAGGACTCGCTGTCGGGGTTCGGTGGCGACGACGACCTCAACGGCGGGGCCGACAACGACTCCATCGACGGCAGCAGCGGCAACGACCACCTCATCGGCAGCAGCGGCAACGACTCGCTCGCAGGGGGCAGCGGCGATGACACGCTGAGCGGCGGAGCGGGTAACGACGCGCTCTTCGGGGGCCCCGGAACCGACACGCTGGACGGCGGTTTCGGAAGGGACAGCTGCTGGGTCGACGCCACTGACCCGGCGCCGGTGAATTGCGAGCAGATCTTCGGCCCGTAGGACGCCGCACCCCCTAGCGGTTACGAGGCCGGCTCGCGCCGCCGCCGCGATCGTGGTCGCGGTGGGTCTTCTCGGATCGGTGGGCTGCTCGGGGTCACCGGTGATCGGCGACATCGTGTTACCCGAGCACATCGCCGACGCCGTGTGGCAGGTCGATGCGAACGGGTGTGGGTGGCGCACGCGGGGCAGTGCGTTCGCCATCGATGCGCGCCACCTGGTGACGAACCGCCATGTCATCGCCAACGACTCCTCACCGGTCATCCACTCACGGGACGGCGAGCAGAGGAGCGGGAGGGTGATCGGCGCCCTGGCGCGCCCCGACGTCGCGGTCATCCGGGTCACCGAGGACCTCCCCGTCAGCCTGGGGTGGGCACCCACCGAGTCACTGGTCCCACAGGAGCAGCTC
The DNA here is from genome assembly GCA_050694575.1 of Actinomycetota bacterium. Lineage (GTDB taxonomy): Bacteria > Actinomycetota > JAICYB01 > JAICYB01 > JAICYB01 > JBOGXL01. The sequence goes on from JBOGXL010000075.1 coordinate 45,357, forward strand.
GTGGTCCTCGGGTACCCGTCGCCGGAATATGTGTTCAATGCGTCGGCGGGGCAGATCGTCAACTTCCAAGGTCCGAGGGGCATCCGCGAGGCGGCGCTGTCCAACGCGCCGGTCGCTCCCGGCAACAGCGGCGGTCCCGCGGTGCGAGCCGATACCTCCGTTGTGGGGGTCATCACCCAGATGGTGCTCCGGGACAAGCCCGCGGAAAGCGTGGCGATCCTGTACACAGGCGACGCGGTGCGGCCGAGCGTCGAGGCCTTCATCGATGAGCCGGCCGAGGTGTTGTCCAACTGTGGGCTTGGTCCCGACTACGTCCCACCCGTCCCGGAGGACATCGACATCCCCGAACCTCCGCCGCCCCCGCCGACGCAGCCGGCGGTGATCTTGGCGACTGCGTCGCCGACGCCCACCGCTGCCGCCCCGACGTTGGCGCCGACGCCCACGCTCATGCGAACAGCACCGCCGACCCGGACCCCGACGCCGCAACCGATCCCGAGCCCGACGCCGATCCCGAGCCCAACGCCGACGCCGAGCCCAACCCCCACACCGACACCGACACCGACACCGCCCGCGTTGAGCCGGTAAAGCGGCGTCGGCCACGATGGAGCATCGCCGGGCTTCCCTGCACCCGGCAAGCGATATCGCCATGGTAGAGTAATGGTATGCGAACTACCATCGATTCTGCCGGAAGGATCGTCATCCCGAAGGCGATCAGGGACGAGCTAGGGCTGCGCGGGGGCGAGGAGCTCGAGGTCGTCGAGCGGGACGGACGTATCGAGATCGAAGCGGTGCCGACGGCCATGCGCCTGGTCAAGAAAGGGACGGTTCTCGTGGCCGAGACCGAGGAGCCGGTGCCGGCTCTGACCGACCGCATCGTCCGCGACACCCTCGAGAAAACCCGTCGGTGAACGCCGTCGACGCGAGCGTCGCGATCGCCGGATTCGCGGCGTGGCACGAGGCCCACGAGGCGGCAAGGCGGGTGGTGTCGGCCGGTGCCGGGTTGCCGGCGCACGCTGCCATCGAGACCTATTCGGTCCTCACGCGGCTACCCGAGCCCTTCCGCTTCAGTCCTGATACGGCGCGGACGTTGATCCTGCAGAACTTCACCCAGCCGTTCCTGTTGTTGTCCGATGCCGGATATCGCGCCCTGGCTGAGATCGCTCCGGCTGTGTCGATCATCGGCGGCGCGATCTATGACGGGGTTATCGCCGCCACGGCGAAGGAGGCTGAGGCCACCTTGCTGACGCGGGACGCGCGAGCGATCCCGGTTTACGACGCCCTGGGCGTCCCATGGGAGTTCGTCGATTGACGGCCGTCATAGAGGACGGGCTTCGGTTGCTCGTTGGTCGCCGCACCGACCCCATGCGCACCACCAGTCCGCTTCCGACCTTCCGCGGTGACGGGCTTCAGCCCGGCGTCGATCTCGACGACAACGCCTCACTCATCGAAGCGATGGAGGCCGACGATCGTTCTCTGTGACTTCAATGTCTTCGTCTATGCGCACCGGGAAGATGCCGCGCGGCACACGGAGTACCGGAGGTGGGCCGAACGTGGTGGCCGTCGCTCCGAGCTTCAGGCATTGGGAGATCTTCGAACGTCTGTGCGGCAAGGCCGAAGCGAAAGGCAATCTCGTCGCGGATGCGTTCCTCGCCGCACTCGCGATCGAGTCCGGTTCGGAGCGGATCACGACAGACCGGGACTACGCTCGCTTCCAAGGGCTGCGCTGGCGGCACCCGCTCGAAGCGGTCTCGTCCTGATCGCGTCCCACGCGACCGCCCCGCGGTCGAAATGACTAGGCTCCCGAAGGGCCGGAGCCTAATGGTCGGGGCAGCTTCCGGACGTGCCCGAGCACGTCCTGCGCGAAGCGCGACAGGTCGTCCGGATCGTCCAGGCCGAAAGGGACGTCCGAGAAACACATAACGGCGTGTTCGACGCCGACCGCGGCGAAGGCCGCCAGCCTGTCCACCATCTCCCCAGCCGATCCCCTCGCGTACTGGCCTATCGATCGACGGACGGGCGCGTCGCCGAGGACCTTCGCTCGCTCCAGGTACGCCTCGACGTCCTGGAACCACGCCGCGTTCCACCCGTCGGCGACCCCGGCGACGACCCGCAGCGCGCGATCGCCCTTCCCCCCGACCCAGATCGTAGGCCGGGGACGCTGCACCGGCAGCGGTCGCGCGATCGCTTCCTCGAGGCGGTAGTGGTCACCCGCGTAGCTCAGAGGCCCACCCTCGAAGAGCCCTTTCAGGATGTCCACCGATTCACCGAGTCGCTCGAGCCGGACGCCCGGCCGCGGGAAAGGGATACCGGAGCGCGCGAACTCCGGCTCGTACCATCCCGCTCCGAGGCCGAGCTCCAATCGCCCGCCCGACGCGACGTCAACCGTCGCGGCTTCCTTCGCTAGCTGCACGGGATGGCGGAACTCGTTGCACAGAACCATGGTCCCGAGACGCACGCGGTCTGTCTGGGTCGCGAGGACCGAAAGTGTCGACATCGGCTCTAGAGACCCGACCGGATCGGCGGAACCCCCGTACTTCGAAAGGTCGAACACGATGTGATCCGACATCCACACCGAGTCGAATCCGAGCCGCTCGCACTCCCGCGCGATCTCCACGACGCGATCGAGCGCCGGGTCGTGACCGGGCGAGCCATAGTGTGGAAGCGCGACACCAACGTTCACGAGGGCAGGAGTATGCCAGAGCTCCCCGAAGTCGAAGGGTTCCGCGCCGTCGTCGAAACCAACGTCGTCGGGCGAAGGATCGTCCGGGCACGCTTCCTCGACGACTGGATGCTCAAAGACTCGTCGCCGTCGACGGCCGCACGCCGGCTGAAGGGCCGGCTCGTATCGGCCGTGGACAGGAAGGGCAAAGTGCTCGCGATCTTCACGGAGCCTTCCGCCAAGCGTCCCGACACTCCGGTGCTCGCCCTCCACTTCGGCATGACCGGACGGCCGATCGTCGGCCGCAGCGGAGATCCGATCCATCATTGGGACCGCGTCGTGCTCGATCTGGATTCGGGGGCCCAATTCCGATATCGCAACAGCCGCCGGCTGGGTTTCGTCCGTGTGGTGACGCGGAACGAGATGGCCGATCTTGCGTGGCGGCTGGGCCCGGATCCCCTCGAGGCGCCGGCGAGCTATCTCGTGGAAGCGCTGAAGGGCCGCGAAGCGCCGATCAAGGCGCTCTTACTCGATCAGTCCTTCCTGGCCGGCGTCGGCAACATCTACGCCGACGAGGCTTTGCATGCCTCGGGCATCCGCCCTTCTCGACCGAGCGGCGATCTGGATCCCGACGAGATCCGGGCGCTCCATAGAGCGCTCCGGCGCATCCTGCGCCGCGCCGTCACCGCGCAACGTCGCGGCGGCGACGCCCGATTCCCGCTGCTCGCCGTGCGAAAACACGCGTCGCAGCAACTCGGAGCGTCCGGCTCCCCTAAGGTCGGTTGTCCGCGGTGTGATCGTCGGCTTCGGTTCGCGAAGATCGGCGGCCGCACCTCGTTCTACTGCGCGCGCTGCCAGGTTTAGATCAGTCGTGATCGTGCGAGCCCTCACGGGGCTCGTCGTGTCCCTTTCAACACCCGGGCTCGCCGGGATGTCCGCAGCAGTTCTGGCGCTTGCGCATCTTGATCGCGTTGTTCTCGACGGCCTTGCGACAGCGCTCGACGAACGGAAGGTCCGACGTCCAGAAGTTCCGGAGCGACTGACGGAACGAGGGCCGGCTCATTCGACGGCCCCGCTCCGCTCCGCCGTGGTTGCGTTGCCCATGGGTGACGGGCCCGCTATCGACACCTGCCCAAGCGGACCCGCGTCGCGGATGCCGGTCGGCTTGAAGGCGGCCTCGGGCGTCCCGCGCTTGTACGTCTGTTCGGCCTCCTCTGCGTTCCACGGCTCGACCCGGCCCTGATCCATCCACAGCTCGATGTTGCGGGTCCGGCGGCGCTGACGCTTCGCGAGACGCTCCATGAGGTCGTAGGCCGCCGGCTCCTCGGTGGCCGGACGCGTCTGGACCTTCCCGCCGTCGACCATCTCCTTCCACCACGTCTCGCCACGCTCCGTGCGGACAACGACCATGCACCATCCCTCCATACCCAAGCCCCCGAGGGCGATGTCGGCGTGCTCGGCCGAGAAGTCCGGACAGAACGGGCAACCCCAGTCGCGCGCAAGCGGGCGGCAATCCTTCAGCGAGATGTCGACGTCCGAGCCGTCGTCCATCGTGACGATGACCTTGCCCTTGATGTTGATCTTCTCCACGCGGGTCATGTCGATGCCGTACTCGCCCTGCAGCTTCTGCTCGAGGAACGGCTTCGGGAGGAAGGTCTCGGAGCACATGAGCCCTACCGTGAGCGCTATGCGGTTGGACCACTTCCTCACGCCGGCGTAAGCCATCTTCGGCGCGGCGGTGACCTCGCAGGACACGCCGACGAGTGCGATCTTGCGCAAACGCTGCTCGAAAGCGTCCTTCATCGCCAGCGGGGTCGGGCAGTACGTGTATCGCGACCGCGCCGTCCCGAGGACGTCCTCCTTGGTCTTCACGAGACGCGGCTCGGCCATCTGCGTCCGGCCGTCGAAGCCGGAGACGACGGCTCCGTCGAGGGCGCCCGTCTCGAGGCCGTGCAGAACGAGAGCCGACGCGATGCCGCCGTCCTGGGCGGCCGAAACGACGGCCGGGTCGGATGAACGCGCCAGGACCACCTCGCGCGCGATGCCGAAAACCTCCTCCGGCCCGCGCGTGCGACCGAAGAGCTGCTCCTCCAGCTGCGGCCAGTTCCACCGCCAGATCCCCGCATCGTGGTCCAGGCGCGGACAGGCTTGAGCGCACAGCGTGCAGCCCTTGATGCCGTGTGAGCAGTCGTCCGGCCGCTCGACATCGGTCTGGAAGGGTTTCTCGCGCTCGAAGTCGTAGTCCAGCACATGGTGCGGGCAGACGAGCACGCATGCGGCGCAGCTACAGCAGACGTCCGTCGCGACGATCTGGTCGAAGAGCTCTTTCCACTGGCTCACGCCGCCATGCTAGTCGGCCCGTAGCCGCACGCTGAGGACGACCATCTGGCTAGGCGATCCTCAGCCCGACGCGAACCGCTCCCACATC